>NZ_CP022443.1:0-38669 GCF_004010915.1 Klebsiella sp. LY | reverse complement strand
CGAAATGCGTCGGTACGGAGAGCCGGTATCAACCGCGTTTGTGGAATCCACGATCAATGAAGTGATCGCCAGACGAATGGCCAAAAAGCAGCAGATGCAGTGGAGCAGAAAAGGGGCTCATTATTTGTTACAGACCCGGACCGCCGTTTTGAATAACGAACTGCAGGATAAATTTGTCTGCTGGTATCCGGGTTTTCAAAGTGACGGGAAGGGACCAGCGATGGCAGCATAGCTCACGCTGCCCCAATATTTTTTATGCTCTCGGTCGTATGGAAGCTGGACCGCCTCGGTCGTGATCTTCGTCATCTCATTAATACAGTGCACGACCTGACCGCGAGGGGGACCGGTCTGAAAGTGCTGACCGGTCACGGGGCGACTATCGACACAACAACGGCCGCTGGCAAGCTTGTCTTCGGTATCTTTGCCGCACTGGCGGAGTTTGAGCGCGAACTGATTGCTGAAAGAACGACTGCAGGTCTGGCATCAGCAAGAGCCCGTGGGCGGAACGGCGGCCGACCTTATAAAATGACGCCAGTCAAACTGCGACTGGCAATGGCATCAATGGGACAATCAGAAACAAAGGTCAGTACGCTATGCCAGGAACTTGGGATAACCCGGCAAACTTTGTACAGGCATATTTCCCCTGTTGGTCAACTGCGGGCGGACGGGATCAAGCTGCTCAACCGTGGATAATTTGAACGGACGGAAAAATCTGGGGTTCCGGCGTAGTACCCCTATCACCTCCACATTTTTGCAACAGTGCCTTATAAATGGCAGCCTTATGTTTACTTGCCAAGATGGGCTACCATATGATGTTTTATACTGAGCAATATTAATATTATCTTTAATGGAAAAATTAAGCCCACTAAGTGACCCACTGCTATATGGCTCTATTGTGAAGACGCCTGAGGGTAAAAATTTATACATGGTTGTCCCTATGTCTATTATTGCAAGGTTGACAATATTATTCGTTTTATAAATTTGAGCGTTTAAAATCACACATCAAAGCAATTAGTCAGGATAAACAACAATACCCAGTGCTTCGAGAATCAGTTCTTGCTGCCAGGCTGCAATTTTGATACCTGATGTATCGACTTTGCGGGGATCTAAACCGTCGAGTTCGGCGTGGCATAAATTGGCACCCTGTAGGCTAAATTGCCCCCAGACATCTTCGGAAAAAACACCTCGACTTAAGTCTGACTCTTTCAGTGATGCACCCGCTAGGTTCGTTCCTATCCAGCGATTTTCAAACAACTCACATTTTTCTAAACAAACCCTCTCCATATTGGCATAGGAAAGATTACATCCAGAAATAAATGCTGAGCAAAAGTACATACGATTACTCACTTGATGGGCAAAGTTTGTTCGGGAAAAGTTGGCACCTTTTAAATCACACGCACGGAACTCTATACCGTAGCAATTGGCATTACTGAAGTTTGCCATCGCAAGTTGGCATTGTTGGAAACTTGCATCACGAAGATCTGCGACATCAAAGTGGCAGCCTTCGATATCACCCTGTTCAATGAACTTGCAGTTGACGAATGTCGTATCACGCAAGTTAGCACGTCGAAAGTCGCTGCGAATGAATGTGCAAGCGGTGAAGGTGAGATCACTTAAGTCTTTATGTGAAAAGTTGTGGTGCCGATATGTATGATTGTAGGTTTCCATGAGTACTCCTTGTTGAAAGGAGGGCTAGACTACCATTATACATATGCCAAGACATTAAAATAAAAGCCTGTTACATCAACACATTACAACCCCTCAATTTACCTGTTTTAAGTGGTCAAATTGGCGCGTAGAGCGCCTATCGCTCTTGCATTGGCACGCGGCCCTGTTGAAAAAAGTTATTCGCTTTAGATAGGGTTAGGAGAGCCGTGCTTCGCCGGTAAAAAATCGGACTATCCGACGCAGGGCGGACTCATCGGCGGAGAAGCAAACTTTGACTATATCTCCCTACACTTGGAAGAGGGCTAGACTGGCCCCATAGATCACCAGACACTTCGACTCTCTTAAAATAAGAGGTAGTCTTGGAACTATGTTTAATACCAGTCAGAACGATAAGATGGTTGAAGTGTTATCAGGACCTGAGCGGCGTCGGCGTCGTACACCGCAGGAAAAAATTGCCATTATTCAGCAGACTATGGAGCCCGGTATGACCGTGTCTCATGTCGCGCGCCTGCATGGCATCAATGCAAACCAGATATTCAAATGGCGCAAGCAATATTAAGACGGTTCACTGACGGCTGTTGCATCGGGCGAGGAAGTGGTGCCGGCCTCCGAACTCGCTGCCGCCAATAAGCAAATTCGCGAACTCCAGCGCCTTCTGGGCAAAAAGACGATGGAAGCCGAGATACTCAAAGAGGCCGTGGAGTTCGGCCGGGCAAAAAAATGGATTGCGCATGCGCCCTCGTTGCCTGGGAACGACGAATAAGCGACGTTTGCAGAAGTCTTGGCGTGTCGCGTGCGCAGTTGAGCATTCGGGTTCACCGGCCATCTGACTGACAGGATCGCAGACGGCAGCCCCGTTCTGACGATACCACCGTATTGTCCCGGATAAACATGGCGGTGGCTGACCTGCCGACGTATGGTTATCGCCGTGTGTGGGCGCTGCTGCGACGGGAGTCGGAGCGGGACGGCCTGCCTGTGGTTAATGCAAAGCGGGTGTATCGCATTATGAGAACGCATAATCTGCTTCTTGAACGTAAACCCGCTGATCCTTGCCGTAAGCGGGCCCATAAGGGGCGCGTAGCAGTAGCGGAAAGTAACCGGCGCTGGTGCTCAGATGGCTTTGAGTTCCGCTGTGATAATGGCGAAAAGCTGCGGGTGACCTTCGCGCAGGACTGCTGCGACAGGGAGATCATTGACTGGGCAGCGAGCACCGGAGGCTATGACAAAGAAACGGTGCAGGATGTCATGCTGGGTGCGGTGGAAAAACGCTTCGGAAGGCAGTTGCCAACAGTGCCGGCGTTCGCCCGGTTGCTGGGACTGGAGCCTTGTACGACAGCAGTGCGAAGCCCGGAAAGCAATGGCATAGCAGAAAGCTTCGTGATGACGATAAAACGGGACTACATCAGCATCATGCCGAAACCGGACAGCGAGGCAGCGGTGATGAATCTGGCGGTGGCGTTCAGTCATTACAACGAACATCATCCGCATAGTGCACTGGGATATCGCTCACCACGGGAATATATACGCAGGAAGTTATCGCAACCGTAAGAGAGCAAAAACGTCTGGATATATAGGGTCAAATCCACTGTAAATATATTACCAGTTCTTAATTACTGAATCTCCGATCCCTGCAATATGCTCGTTGAGTTCATTCATAGATGAATGAGTATTTGTAATATACAGGACTACTATACGAGATGGCTTGCCTCCGGGGCCCAACAGTGCAACGATGCCCCGAGATCCGTGATCACCTGCTCCTGTTTTATCCGCTATCATCCAGCCAGCTGGCAGTACAGAGCGGAACAGAGGCCCGCCGACTTTATCTTCCTGCATCCAGCTTATTAATTTTTTTCGAGATTTTTCTGTAAGTACACTTTCGTTTAACAATTTTTGTAGCGTTTGAGCCATCGCTGCCGGAGTGGTGGTATCACGCTCATCGCCAGGCTTCGCCTCATTAAGGCTGGGTTCGTGTCGATCAAGCCTTGTATAACTATCACCAGTGCTACGCAGAAAATGAGTTAATCCCTCCGGCCCGCCAATAGTTGATAGCAATAAATTTGCAGCAGTGTTATCACTGGTGGTAATGGCAGCATTGCATAACTCAGAAACCGTCATTCCATCTGCAATGTGCTGACTGGTTAGTGGAGAATAGTCGTCCAGGTCATGCTTATTATAGGTAATTCGGCGTTCAAGTTGTTCAAGCCCTTTATCAACACGTACTAATATTGCTCCACATAACAAAACTTTGAATGTGCTCATCATAGGAAAACGTTCTTCACGGCGATGACTACTCAGAACCTTCCCGGATAAAAAGTCTATTTCAGTAAAACCAACCCGACCTTTGATATGGTCTTCTGTGCTTTGTATTGTATCAGTAACATTGACTGGTGTAGATAATGCTGGAGTACACATTCCAGCCAGTAAAGAGATTATAATAAGGCGGATCTTTTTCATATTAATATCCTTTTTAAAATTAAGTTAAGTAATAATAGATAAATAATGAGTAAACAGGCTCTGTTCAGCCGGACTGTCGGTGTACCACCGGAGCACGTAAAGCATCCGGTGCAATCTTCAGCCGGGTAAGCACCGGACCGATAATCTGGCCGAAGACAGGCGCCGCCACTGAGCCACCAAAATGCTGTCCCGCTTTGGGATTGTTAATAACCACAACCAGTGCCACTTCAGGACGGCTCGCCGGCGCGACGCCTGCCGTATAGGTAATATGCCCCCCGTCATATTTTCCACCGGCACCTAACTTCTCTGCGGTTCCGGTTTTTATTGCCAGACGGTAGCCCGGTACAGCTGCCCTTACGCCACTTCCGCCGGGTAACACATCACTTTCCATCATTCTGATTACAGCATCGGCAAGCTTCGGGTCCGCCACCTGCTCACCGTACACCGGCGCGGATAACCGTGTAACGGATAACGGATGATAAACGCCACAGGCCCCGAGAGTGGCATAGGCTCTGGCTAACTGGAGCGGGGTTACCCGGAGGCCGTAGCCAAAAGCGAAGGTGGCGCGCTCAATATCAGCCCATCGATGGCGACTGAACGGAAAGTAACCAGTACTTTCACCGGGAAGGCCCAGCCCTGTCGGTTTTCCCAGCCCGAAGGATGAATACGTTTTTACCAGCGCATCCGAAGGCATCGCCAGGGCAATATGTGAAACTCCGGTATCACTGGATTTCTGAAGTATGCCGGTCGGCGTCAGCGCCGGCCAGTATCCCACGTCCCGGATAAGATGGCCGTCAACCCTGAACGGCCTTGTGTCAAGAAGCGTGCTGCTGCTGATAATATGGCGGCGCAGGCCTTCAAGAATGACGAAGGGTTTAACCGTTGAACCCGGCTCAAAGCTGTCATTAATCGCCACGTTACGCATTTCAGCGGAAGTGGCACCGGAAAAACGGTTGGGATTAAACGACGGATAGGATGCCATAGCCAGAATTTCGCCGGTGTTTACGCTGACAAGCACCGCAGCGCCTGACTGGGCGTGATGTTGCTCGACCCCCTCCCTTAACCGGCTGTAAACAATATACTGAAGCACACTGTCAATACTCAGCCTGATCGCCGGTGCAGTTTCCGGAGCGTCATACTGGATCACGCTGATGACGCCCCCCCTGGCGTTTTTGCGTATTTTTTTCACCCCGAAGTCCTTTCTCAGAACGGTGTTAAAGCTCTGCTCAATACCACTCAGCCCTCTATTTTCGGCACCGGTCACACCAATGAGCGAGGCTGATGCCTCACCCAGCGGATAGTAGCGATTTTCATTGTATTTCTGACTTATGCCCGGCAGATGCAGCTGTGACACGGCCCTGGACAATGACAGGGGCGACTTTTTCTTCAGAAACAGGAATTCCTTGTCCGAATTATCTTGAATAGTTCTGCGAAGTGGCACTGTTGCAAAGTTAGCGATGAGGCAGCCTTTTGTCTTATTCAAAGGCCTTACATTTCAAAAACTCTGCTTACCAGGCGCATTTCGCCCAGGGGATCACCATAATAAAATGCTGAGGCCTGGCCTTTGCGTAGTGCACGCATCACCTCAATACCTTTGATGGTGGCGTAAGCCGTCTTCATGGATTTAAATCCCAGCGTGGCGCCGATTATCCGTTTCAGTTTGCCATGATCGCATTCAATCACGTTGTTCCGGTACTTAATCTGTCGGTGTTCAACGTCAGACGGGCACCGGCCTTCGCGTTTGAGCAGAGCAAGCGCGCGACCATAGGCGGGCGCTTTATCCGTGTTGATGAATCGCGGGATCTGCCACTTCTTCACGTTGTTGAGGATTTTACCCAGAAACCGGTATGCAGCTTTGCTGTTACGACGGGAGGAGAGATAAAAATCGACAGTGCGGCCCCGGCTGTCGACGGCCCGGTACAGATACGCCCAGCGGCCATTGACCTTCACGTAGGTTTCATCCATGTGCCACGGGCAAAGATCGGAAGGGTTACGCCAGTACCAGCGCAGCCGTTTTTCCATTTCAGGCGCATAACGCTGAACCCAGCGGTAAATCGTGGAGTGATCGACATTCACTCCGCGTTCAGCCAGCATCTCCTGCAGCTCACGGTAACTGATGCCGTATTTGCAGTACCAGCGTACGGCCCACAGAATGATGTCACGCTGAAAATGCCGGCCTTTGAATGGGTTCATGTGCAGCTCCATCAGCAAAAGGGGATGATAAGTTTATCACCACCGACTATTTGCAACAGTGCCTTTTACCCTTGGTGCCGTACTGGAGCAGCAGGAGCATACTGCCGCCCTGACCGACCGCCCTGCAGCACCGGACGAAAACCTGCCGCCGCTATTGCGGGAAGCGCTGCAGATTATGGACAGTGATGATGGTGAGCAGGCCTTTCTGCATGGCCTGGAGAGCCTGATCCGGGGGTTTGAGGTGCAGCTTACGGCACTGTTGCAGGGGTCCGCTTGGGAAAGGGAAAATATCCTACGCTAAGGCTGTTTTTTAACCATCAACTGTTAGCAAACTGCCCAAGTGGCGGTGCTATGCCATTTCTGCGTCCGAAACCGAGCGATTACGTACACCATGCCACCGATCTGTACGAAAGTAGGCAAAACCAGAAACGGACAGTCTGATAGTTCCGTACATCCCTTACGGTCAGGGGTTTCCACTCAATTGAACGAAATCACCCGTTAAGCTTGAAAAGCTTAACGTAGGATAATTTCCGAATTCCAAGCGGCCCCCCTCTTGCGCTCTCCTGTTCCCGTCCTGCGGCATCCGTGTAGTGGTGGAAGCTTTACCTAAATCACCACGCCCCGTTCCGTTTAGACAGTTCGCTCCAAGCTGGGCTGTATGCAAGAACCCCCCGTTCAGCCCGACCGCTGCGCCTTTTCCGGTAACTATCGTCTTGAGTCCAACCCGGAAAGACACGACTTAACGCCACTGGCAGCGGCCACTGGTAAACAGGATGTGCGAGAGATGTATCGAGAGTTCTTGAAGTGGTGGCCAGACTGAGGCTACACTAAAAGGACAGATTTGGTGACGTCTCGCACAAGACTGTTACCACGGTTCAGAAACTTGCCGGTTTACTGAACCTTCGAAAAACCACCCTGCAAGGTGGTTTTTTCGTTTACATGGCAAGAGACTACGACGTCCAACGTCAGATCTCAAGAAATTATTTAAAAATAAATAGTTAACCAATATCCTTGTGATATTTATTATCCAGGAATCAACGCCTTTACCCGCTGCCGGAGCCTCACCTCAATAGCACTCTCCGGCAGCCGTATTGTTACAGCGAATCAAACTGATAGCTGACCGATAGCCCAACGCCATAGTTACGGCCCGGCGCCGGTTCATAATAGCGTCCGTTGCTCTCGTTGACGATAACAGAGCCGACGTAGCGCTTATCAAACAGGTTATCAACGCGCGTATAGAGGTCGACGGTCCAGTTATCTAGCACATATTTATAGCCGGTATTCAGTGCCGTCACCGTATAGGCTGGAGCCTGCTCGCTATTGGCATCGTTGACCTGAATATCGCTCATATAGCGGACTTCAGCGCCAGCGTACCATCCCTCTTCCGGCACCCAGCCAAAGGAGGCATAGGCGCTATTACGTGCAATCCCCGGGATCCGATTGCCGCTCTGAATAGCATCGCCGGCGTTTTCACGGTAGGTCGCATCCAGCAGCGTCCACGCCAGTTTGGCGCGCCAGGCGGGCGCAAATTGCTGATCCCATCCCAGTTCGACCCCGCGGCGGCGCGTCTTGCCCGCGTTCTGATAGGACGTACGGCCATTGTCGCTGGCGGCAACGACAATTTCATTTTTCGTGTCCGTATTGAAGACGCTCAGGCTCGCCATCCCGGTGCCCACCTGCCATTTACTGCCTGCTTCAACGGTGGTGTTAGTGGCCGGTTGCAGAGCAAAGTTAAGCCCGGACTGACCATCGGGACGATAGGACAGCTCGTTAATGGTCGGCGTTTCAAATCCCCTCCCGGCAGAGAGGTAAACGTTCCACTGCGGCGTCATGGCATACTTCAGCGCTGCCGCCGGAAGCCACTTGTGATAGCTCGCTTCGCCGCTATCATCACCATTTTTACCTACAACATAACGATCGTTGGAATCAAACCATACCGAGCTATAGCGCGCCCCGGCGTCCAGCCCCAGGGCTGAGGTGAGCTGCCAGTGCGTTTGAATGTAGGGATCGAGGTTCCACATCAGGTTACGTTCGTTACGTCGCATATCACCTTTGGTGCCGAGATCGTAAACGCCGTTCTGATAAACAAAGTTCTCATAGCCTTTGCGCTGTTCGGTCATCGCCTCGTAATCAAGGCCGGTGGTGATGGCGTAAGGGATAAAACCGCTGTCATCGTGGTGTGTCCAGCGCGTGGCTTTGTTGAATAAATCAGATTTCGGGTAAGTCTCCCCCGTAGCGGGTTGTGTTTTCAGGCAATACGCACGCTTTCAGGCATACCTGCTTTCGTCATTTTGTTCAGCGCTCGTACCAGGGCCATAGCCTCCGCAACCTGACCATCGTAGTCACGCAGCGTCAGTGAACCCCCGAACAGCTGTTTTACCCGGTACATCGCCGTTTCCGCTATCGAGCGACGGTTGTAATCTGTTGTCCATTTCCACCGCGCATTACTCCCGGTCATTCGCTGATTAGCCACTGCACGGTTACGGTCTGCATATTCACCGGGCCAGTAACCCGCACCTTTTCGGGGCGGGATAAGCGCGCTGATTTTCTTACGCCGCAGTTCATCGTGACAGAGCCGGGTATCGTAAGCTCCATCGGCGGCGGCTGACCTGATTTTCCGGTGGGTTTGCCGGATTAACCCGGGGAAGGCCTCTGAGTCCGTAACGTTGTTCAGCGACAGGTCAGCGCAGATGATTTCATGTGTTTTACTGTCAACTGCCAGATGCAGCTTACGCCATATACGACGGCGTTCCTGGCCATGCTTTTTGACTTTCCACTCGCCTTCACCGAAGACCTTCAGCCCGGTGGAATCAATTACCAGGTGTGCGATTTCACCCCGGGTGGGCGTTTTGAAACTGATATTAACCGACTTTGCCCGCCTGCTGACACAGCTGTAATCCGGGCAGCGTAGCGGAACGTTCATCAGAGAAAAAATGGAATCAATAAAGCCCTGCGCAGCGCGCAGGGTCAGCCTGAATACGCGTTTAATGACCAGCACAGTCGTGATGGCAAGGTCAGAATAGCGCTGAGGTCTGCCTCGTGAAGAAGGTGTTGCTGACTCATACCAGGCCTGAATAGCTTCATCATCCAGCCAGAAAGTTATGGAGCCACGGTTGATGAGGGCTTTATTGTAGGTGGGCCAGTTGGTGATTTTGAACTTTTGCTTTGCCACGGAACGGTCTGCGTTGTCGGGAAGATACGTGATCTGATCCTTCAACTCAGCAAAAGTTCGATTTATTCAACAAAACCAGTTACAGCCCTTCGGCGATGATTCTCGCCGCTGAAGCCAGCACATCGCGGCGGCTCTCTGCGTTCTGTTGCGGCTGGGTAAAATAGGTCACCAGAACCAGCGGCGCACGACCCTGCGGCCAGATCACCGCAATATCATTGGTGGTGCCGTAGTCGCCGCTGCCGGTCTTATCACCCACAGTCCACGACGTCGGTAAGCCGGCCCGAATGCTGGCTGCGCCGGTCGTATTGCCTTTGAGCCACGTCACCAACTGCGCCCGCTGGGTTTCGCCCAGCGCATGACCCAGCGTAAGCTGACGCAACGTCTGCGCCATCGCCCGCGGCGTGGTGGTGTCTCTCGGGTCGCCGGGAATGGCGGTATTCAGCGTAGGTTCAGTGCGATCCAGACGAAACGTCTCATCGCCGATCGCGCGGGCAAAAGCCGTCACGCCTCCCGGGCCACCGAGCTGGGCAATCAATTTGTTCATGGCGGTATTGTCGCTGTACTGCAACGCGGCCGCGCTCAGTTCTGCCAGCGTCATTGTGCCGTTGACGTGTTTTTCGGCAATCGGATTGTAGTTAACCAGATCGGCAGGCTTGATCTCGACAGGCTGATTAAGCAGCTGCTTTTGCGTTTCACTCTGCTTAAGCACCGCCGCGGCCGCCATAACTTTACTGGTACTGCACATTGGAAAGCGTTCATCACCGCGATAAAGCACCTGCGTATTATCTGCGGTATCGATGAGCGCGACGCCCAGCCGCCCTCCGCTGCTTTTCTCCAGCGCCGCCAGCTTTTGCTGCACCGCACTCGTCTGCGCATAAAGCGGCGCGCTGCCCAGCAGCAGCGGAATGCACGCCGCCGCCGCGAACATCATCCGTTGCACTCTCTTTGTCACCATCTCAAACTCCCAATACGGTCAATCCGTGTTACATCAGTATTCCCTAAATTCCACGTGTGTTTTTTATTAGCTTCAAAAATCACTATTTCACGAAGAATTTAGACTGCTTCTCACACATTGTAACATTATTTACAACCACCTTTCAATCATTTTTGATAAATCATTGATTTCATCTTTGCTGCAATGATACTTAATAAACTCTGCAAGTTATCCACAGAGCAACACTCAATTTTATTGATGATATTCTTATTATACCAGACATTTTTCATACACTCCCTTGTACGGATAGTTTTCCGACAACTTCATGATTACATATCTTGCGGTTTTGATTATTTTTGCTGCAAGAAATACATACTTCAAACGAAAGGTCTTTATTTGCTGTCTGTATTCTGAAGAGTCCAAGGAATCAAACTTGAACAACAAAAATAGGTTATATGAAAGCATCATCATTTGAAACACGGCTTCATTCGCCCAAAATGACTTTAGCAAGAGATGACCCACCGCCATGTCGTATTTGGCTTCTTTGATATAGTTTTCAGCATTACCACGCTTTTCATAGTATATAACTACTTTTTCAGAAAGCAAGGTAGTATTTGTTACAAAGAAAAAGTAGTCGTATTCGGAACCTTCTAAAAGTGATAATTGTGCTCTTTCTTTTTCTGGTTTCAGTACGCGAGATACGACAAATCTTCTGTCTTTTTCCCATTTAACTAATTTTGTATACAGTTCTGTAGTTTCTCTACCTTCTTCTCCTTTAACGAATACAATTGATGAATTCGTTGCTTGTGAGGTGAGTGTAGAATAACTTTTGGCTTTAATTAAATATTTGCATCCAAGAGATTCTATCGTTTCGATAATTTTTTCATCAAAGTAGCCACTATCCATTCGAAATAAAATTTCTAAATCGTCTGATTTGATGTTAGCAACAATTTCTTTGATCATTTCCGCAGCACCGTTTGCAGTGTAAGTATTGCCACTTCTTACAAATCCGGTAACATATGCTTTTAATTCGTCGCAAAATGCAAATTGGATATTGTAGCATCGGTTTCCCAGTTTCTTAGGATTATATCCTTTTGACGCACCTTCTTGATGACCTTCTACGTTAATTACACTACTATCAATATCAATCGTAATGGATGTCAATTTACTTTTAGTGAGCAGTTTTTTAAAGACTTTAAAATTAATGTCTCTAAACATTTGGGTTGTCTTGAAGTTGAAGTTTCCTAGAAACCGTGACACTGTTTCAGGTTCTTTTACGGAAATATCAAACTCGTTGACGAGGGGATCATTTTGAAGTAGCTTTAGACGTTCTAACTTATCAATGCCAATGAAGTGACCGCAGAGCATGGTCTTTATATGATTCATCTTGATTTTATTTGTTGAGTCATTATCAAATACGAGGTCATTTTCAATAAAATCAAAAATCCCATTGCTTTTTGCATTCTCAAGGAGCAGAAAAAGACCTGCATTTGATGTTAGATTCTTAGCTTTGAAATCAATTTTATTAATCATAATTAGAACCCCTTTTTACTACTTTTCTTACTATTATTTTACCATATATCGAGTCATAAAAGCTGATAATTTAACATATTTTTGAGCACTTTTCTTTCACCCAATGGGTGAAAGCTGAATTTCGAAGGAATGCATATTTATCAAGGCTTTGATTATGCTTTTTGAAGTACTGACGTAGAATCTAGGTATTATGTTTCCTTTATACTCAAATAACATCAATATTCAGGATTGGAACACTCAAACAAGTTAATACAACGATGTTCTAGGTTCATATCCCTGAGACTTAAAGTCTGACTAGTATATTTCCGAACAAGATCACTATCATTCCGTACTTTTTTAAATAGGTTTATTTAATGCCATACATATACGCAATAATACTAACAACTTGTTTTAACACGAATAATATTGCAAGTTGTTCTTCAGAATTAGCAGATTTGGGAATGAAAGACAATGTTGTTAACACCTTCATTCTGAATGAAGAATGCATTGAAGTCAAAGATGAAATCATTGCAAACAAAGACATTTATCATAATATATCCGGGAAAAACATAATATCTGCTGAATGTGTACCCGTATCTATCCCCAAATATATTTTAGACAATTACAGCAAACAACAACGATAATGAATACCCCCTCTGCAAGCAGCGGGGTATCAACACCAAAGATCAAATACAGAGTAGTTCGCTCCAAGGGACGGGAAATATTGCCTTTAGAGATTTACCATAACGTCTCATTACGCGCACCGCGAAAACGGCCTCAGGGCGTTTCTGACGGGAAACCGGTAAAACAGGCAACAAACCACCCGAAAATCCGCCAGAAACGCGCTGGCTCTGTTTTTACGGCATGCATGAGTATGCACGCAAGTGCATAGCGCGGAAATTCACGCCATTCAGCCAGGGTAAGTCCTGTTTCCGGCGTTCTTCCTATCCGAAAACGGTGAACGGGGACGCAATTTATTGCGTGGCCGTGAGGCGTTGCCGGCGCAGCCGGAAAACCCGTTTTCAGCACGTTCAGGAAGGGGGTCGATGTACGAATGGTTCAGGGAACGGATCTGAGGTAATCCGGTAGTTACTTTGTAGTTTATCTGTAGTTTTCTTGTAGTCTATTAGTAGTCTGCCACGTTTTTTGTAGTTTTCTTGTAGTTTTCTTGTAGTTTTTTTGTAGTCTGCCATCACTAATGCAAAACGTTTTTTGTAGTTTATCTGTAGTTTTTGGTTGCTCAGATGGTCATGCTTGCATGACCATCAAAGAATAGGACGCTTTATAGCCAAATAACCCTTAACCTACGGAGAGCGCCCTACCAAAAATGATGATTTTTTAACCCTTAAATGGTCATACACCTAACGCAGCTGCGATTTTCATCGCAACTTCATGAAAAATAAATAAAAAAGAAAAAATACAGGGATTCTGGGTATTACCGGGGTAATAATGTTAAGCGCTAACACAATGAAAATTAAGGCAATGCCGGTATTACTCCGGTAATACCCAGAACGGAGCCATTACGCACCGTCCTGCTGCTCATTCAGGCGCGCTGACAGGCTTCGGTAAAGGCGTTCCGCATCCTCATGGAGTTTCTCGCAGAAATCAGCCTCATGATCCAGATCCAGCTCATTAAGCCTGTCCAGAAGAAGCAGGGACTGATCCTGGATGAATTTAGCCATGTTAACGGCTGTCTTTTGTTGTTTGTTCATGAAGGCCCCGGCGCGAAAGTGCTTACTGTACGTTCTGATGGTTTTCCGCTTCCTCGCTCACTGACTCGCTGCGCTCGGTCGTTCGGCTGCGGCGAGCGGTGCAGGCTTACTAATGGGGCGGAAATTTATTTCCTGGTGGATGCCAGGAAGAAACTTAACAGGGATACGATAAGGCCGCGGCAAAGCCGTTTTTCCATAGGCTCCGCCCCCCTGACAAGCATCACGAAATCTGACGCTCAAATCAGTGGTGGCGAAACCCGACAGGACTATAAAGATACCAGGCGTTTCCCCCTGGTGGCTCCCTCTTGGGGTCCGCTTGGGAAAGGGAAAATATCCTACGCTAAGGCTGTTTTTTAACCATCAACTGTTAGCAAACTGCCCAAGTGGCGGTGCTATGCCATTTCTGCGTCCGAAACCGAGCGATTACGTACACCATGCCACCGATCTGTACGAAAGTAGGCAAAACCAGAAACGGACAGTCTGATAGTTCCGTACATCCCTTACGGTCAGGGGTTTCCACTCAATTGAACGAAATCACCCGTTAAGCTTGAAAAGCTTAACGTAGGATAATTTCCGAATTCCAAGCGGCCCCCTACCCGTCAGGTATGCGCGTTTGTGACTGAGCGGCTTTCTTTGCGCACATACGATAAAAGGTTTTAATGCATCCTCCGCGTACAAGGGTATCCATGATAATGCGGTCAGCTACACGCATAACGACCTCCGGTCATAACCTCCTGTGCTATTTTACCACAATCACATGATTTTATTGAATTTATAAGGCTGGTAATACATTACTCACGGAGGTTTTAAAATGCGCGACAGCGCATGGGAGGCGCTGTGCGCCGGAGACCCCCGCAGCGAAGCGAGGACGAAAAAAGCATTACGGCTTCAGCCGTAATAATCCCCCACCCTGCTAAGCCCAAAACAACCTAGCTCAAAACGCTACAGAAGCTGCTGTGCGCGGTCGGAGTGGTCACGACAAGGCGCGAGCCGCAGTCGGGGCGTATCTCCGCGTTAGCGGGCCGTGAGGGCCGCTTACGAGCGTGTACACCAGAACTCAAAGCCACATCTCCAACAGCAACCACAAAACATAGTTACAACATCCATCATTTTAAAGCGATGCATTACCCCGGCCGTTGGCCGGGGTTGGGCGGCGCTTTTCAGTGGTGGGGAGGGGCTCCTGGCCGGCAAACCGGCGCCGGTTTTATGATGAATTTTCATTTGAATGCTGTAACTAACTTGGTTCTCCGGTTGGGGCCCGTCGCGCAGCGATGGGAGCTCTCTCTAGCGCGCGCGGTATTCCTGCACCGTCTGGGTGAAATCAGGGATCGTAAACCGGAAAATCAGAGCTACCGCGCCAGTGGACTGACGCTGCTGACAGCAACTATCTCGCTGTGGAATACAGTGTATATGGAAAGAGCGGTCGATGCCCTGAAGCGTAAAGGGGTGAAGATCAACGAGCAACTGCTGTCACATTTGTCGCCGTTAGGCTGGGAGCATATCAATCTGACAGGCGATTACATCTGGAAAAACAACAGAATACCGGCCTCCGGTAAGTTTCGTCGGCTGAGGCCAGCTAAAGTAGAAAGGTTGACCTGCTCCCCGTTGATTAGTACACCCCGATGTTAGTAATGTCTTCATAAGCCACATGAGGACATCCCCATGAAGAAGCGTTTTTCCGACGAACAGATCAGGGGTTTGAAGGTCAATGATGTAAAAAACCACGTTAAGAAGATACTTCATTGTTTATATTAATATTTAAAGGGCGAAGCTCTCCCTTCAGAATATCCTCCGGCAGCGTGAATGTGTAATGCCCCAGCATATTGATATGCCCGTGCATCAACGGTGACAGCCGGGCAATATGTTCATCATCCGGTGTTTCGCCCGTGGTTGTCCTTATATGCGAAAGTGCTTCCTGCATATAGAGTGAGTTCCACAGCACCACGGCGTTAGTGACCAGACCCAGCGCGCCCAGCTGGTCTTCCTGCCCCTCGCGGTAACGCTTCCTGATCTCACCGCGCTGACCGTAACAGATGGCTCTGGCCACAGCATGACGGCCTTCTCCCCGGTTCAGTTGCGTCAGAATACGGCGGCGATAATCCTCATCATCGATATAATTAAGCAGGTACAATGTCTTGTTGACCCGCCCGACCTCCATGATCGCCTGCGCCAGCCCTGACGGGCGGGTACTTCTGAGCAGAGAACGGATAAGCTCCGATGCGTGGATGGTGCCCAGTTTCAGGGAACCGGATGCCCGCATCATTTCATCCCAGTGGTTTTCAATCCTGGTTAACTCCACGCATCCTCTTGCCAGTTCATCTAGTGCGCCGTAATGGGCGTTTTTGTCGATCCGCCAGAATACGGCTTCACCGGCATCAGCCAGCCGGGGAGAAAACTGATATCCCAGCAGCCAGAACAGGCCAAAAATGATGTCACTGGCACCGGCCGTGTCTGTCATAATTTCGACCGGATTCAGCCCTGTCTGCTGTTCCAGAAGACCTTCCAGCACAAAAATGGAGTCGCGTAATGTGCCGGGAATGACAATACCGTGGAACCCGGTGTACTGATCTGAAATGAAGTTGTACCAGGTGATGCCACGCCCTGAACCAAAATATTTTTTGTTCGGTCCGGCGTTGAGCGTTTTCACCGGCGTGACAAAGCGCATGCCGTCAGCTGAAGCCACCTCGCCACCGCCCCAGTGGCCGGCAAGCTCCAGCGTGGACTGAAAATCAACCAGCCGGGCATTGGCGCTGACCAGTGTTTCTGCCCGGAGGTAATTCTGTTTCACCCAGCTGAGCCGGTGGCGGGTCAGTGCCGGTATATTGTGTTTTATCAGTGGCTCATGCCCGATATTACAGGCCTCGGCCAGCAGAACGGCACACAGGCTGACGTGAAGATCCTTTGCTCTGGCTTCTGATTCACTGACGTGCGTAAACTCACGGGTAAAACCGGTTCTGGCGTCGATTTCGAGCAGCAGTTCGGTTAAATCCACGGGCGGGAGAAGCTGTTTCACCCGGCTGCTCAGCTGTGTCAGCGCAGGCGGCTCATCGAGTTTTTCCAGGCTGCTGACAGTCAGGGAAGGATACTTACCGTTATGACAGATGCTCACGGCATCATTACAGTCAAAGCGACGCGATACCGTTTTCCAGGTCTCATCCAGTTGCGCTGCCAGCTGTTGTACCGCTTTTCTGCCGTCAGTGGGGTGTCCCAGCGCACGACAGACGGCCACACGCTGAGCCTGCCATTCCCTGCCCTGAAGCAGCTTCCGGCGCGGATCGCCCCAGCGGTCGCTGTTTTCCAGCCAGATATCACGACGACGCATTGCATCCTGAAGACGTTCCAGCAGGCACAGTGAGTAGCCGGCGCGTTGTATACGGCCATCAGTATCATAGACCAGACGTTTCCAGGGGCCGGTGATGATGTGTTCAGGCGCATCGTCCAGTATGCGTTTTTTCGAACCGTTCAGTTCGGTAAGGTAATGGACAGCAGCCAGGGTATGCTCACCGTCAGGAGCAGCACAAAAGTGCAGGTCGCGCAGAAGCGCAGGAAGGAAGCGCTTCACCCGGCCGTACTGCTCCACCATTTCATCCTGAAAATTTGTATTATGCGGGCGGGCCAGCTCATTAACTTTATCAACAGACTCCGCAATCCTTGCGACCGGCACGCTTTTGAATATGGTCTTTCGCAACGCACTCTCATCAGTATTTTCGTCAAGCAGAAGCGCACAGGCCCGCGCCAGCAGTAGTGCTGCCCGATCGAGATCTTTCAGCGTCCTGAGCCGCTTTTTCTGCCCCGTTTTCTTTGCCTCACGGGCGATGTCCAGGATCAGCATATCAAGCACATCAACGGCTTCATCCAGGGCGGCTATTTCCTGCGCTTTAACAAATGCGGTCAGCACAGCCAGCCGCCGTGCTTCCGGCATTCTGGCGATATACCTTGCTGATGCCATGCCGGCGTAGCGGGCCAGATTACGCAGTTGTATGGCCGGCAGCCCGCTAAAATTCAGCCGGGAAAACTCCAGGTTTCTCAGTCGGGTATAACGTTCCAGCGCTTCCGTAAAAGACGGCCCACTAACCGTTACAGGACCTTTGCGTAGCTGCTCCATAACCGACATCCGCTGCCCTTCAGGGATCTCAAGTAACCCTGCCAGTTGTGCGGTCTGCCAGCTGTCAGGTAGCGATGCCAGCTTTCGCCACAGGCGGCGATTTGCCCGCTCACGGATTTCACCAATGATCCTGGTCAGGGTGGACGCGGCGGGCAACAGCACCTTGTGCTGAAGCAGCCATGCTGTGGCGAAATCAAACATCAGGCCGGGACGTTCATTACTGAGCCAGGCGCGGACAGGCACTGTTGCAAAGTTAGCGATGAGGCAGCCTTTTGTCTTATTCAAAGGCCTTACATTTCAAAAACTCTGCTTACCAGGCGCATTTCGCCCAGGGGATCACCATAATAAAATGCTGAGGCCTGGCCTTTGCGTAGTGCACGCATCACCTCAATACCTTTGATGGTGGCGTAAGCCGTCTTCATGGATTTAAATCCCAGCGTGGCGCCGATTATCCGTTTCAGTTTGCCATGATCGCATTCAATCACGTTGTTCCGGTACTTAATCTGTCGGTGTTCAACGTCAGACGGGCACTGGCCTTCGCGTTTGAGCAGAGCAAGCGCGCGACCATAGGCGGGCGCTTTATCCGTGTTGATGAATCGCGGGATCTGCCACTTCTTCACGTTGTTGAGGATTTTACCCAGAAACCGGTATGCAGCTTTGCTGTTACGACGGGAGGAGAGATAAAAATCGACAGTGCGGCCCCGGCTGTCGACGGCCCGGTACAGATACGCCCAGCGGCCATTGACCTTCACGTAGGTTTCATCCATGTGCCACGGGCAAAGATCGGAAGGGTTACGCCAGTACCAGCGCAGCCGTTTTTCCATTTCAGGCGCATAACGCTGAACCCAGCGGTAAATCGTGGAGTGATCGACATTCACTCCGCGTTCAGCCAGCATCTCCTGCAGCTCACGGTAACTGATGCCGTATTTGCAGTACCAGCGTACGGCCCACAGAATGATGTCACGCTGAAAATGCCGGCCTTTGAATGGGTTCATGTGCAGCTCCATCAGCAAAAGGGGATGATAAGTTTATCACCACCGACTATTTGCAACAGTGCCCCTGGTGATACCGGTCCTGTTCTATACCGGTAAACGCAGCCCGTATCCGTATTCCACCCGCTGGCTGGATGAGTTTGACGACCCGGCGCTGGCAGGCACACTCTACAGCGGCGCTTTCCCGCTGGTTGATGTGACCGTTATTCCGGATGATGACATCGCCGGCCACCGCAGTATGGCCGCTCTGACCTTACTGCAGAAACATATTCACCAGCGCGACCTCGCTGAACTGGTTGACCGGCTGGCGCCCATTTTGCTGGCCGGCTATCTGTCTTCATCCCAGGTCATATCGCTGGTACACTATATACTCCAGGCAGGCGAGACAGCTGACGCCGAAGCCTTTGTACGCGAACTGGCACAGCGTGTGCCGCAACACGGAGACGCACTCATGACCATCGCACAACAGCTTGAGCAGAAGGGTATCCAGAAGGGGATTGAGCAGGGCATCCAGCTCGGTGAACAGCGGGGTATTGAAAAGGGCCGTTCAGAAGGTGAGCGTCAGGCCACTCTGAAAATTGCCCGTACCATGCTGCATAACGGCATTGACCGCAATACCGTTATGAAAATGACCGGCCTGACGGAAGACGACCTGGCGCAGATCCGCCACTAACCATTCTTTCCTGGCGCTCCCTGTCTGGCCATCAGCGTAAACGGGCAGGGCAGGGAGATGACCATTCAGACTCAGTCTGAACAGAGTTGTGCGAAAAAAAGCCAGCGTGAAAGGCTGGCCGGACACAATTGTGGTTCGTCAAAGGGAGCAAATCCCCGGAGTGTGGGACAGTCACAATGCATCCGGTGAGAAGACTGTAGTCGTGGACTGCAGAAATGCCACTGCTGAAATAAAAGAATTATTTCGGTACCTCAGCCACTCATCACACGGACCCGGCTCTCAGCTGCCAGGTTGCCCCACCAAAACAGGTCACACCGACCACCTGCTCCCAGGTTTCCTTCTGCTCCAGCTGCTTCTCCAGTGCATGAAAGTCCGCATGGCTGAGCACAATATCTTCCCGCTCGCCGGGCGACTCCAGAATATACCCCTCAGGTATCCGCGTGGCCGATTCAGCAGCCTGCCGTGAGGATATGCGGTAAAAGGTTTTAATGCATCCTCCGCGAGTGAGGGCATCGAGGATGATGCTTTCGGCAACGCGCATGACTGGCTCCGGTTAAAAGTGTTTCACGTCTTTGCCGGTGTGCAACTGGCGACGCTCATCATGCCGCGTAGTGCTTCCACAGACAACGGCTTTGCCTCATTGCCCCGGTGGACCATCGCATGGCAGTTCGGACAAGGAATGCTATGGTAAATATAACCTTCCCCTTACACTCATGAAGCTTATGGAAGAATTATTCACTTGTCCGATATGTAAACTCTCATTTGGCCATAAAGCTAGGTTGAGAAAGCATATAAAAAAGCATACGAAATCCCTTGAAAAGAATCTCGCTAAGGCCAACTCAACCAAAAAGGCTGAGCATGAAAAGATGCTTATTCAGGAGAGGATTGCAAGGACAGGTAGCGCTTTTAAAAATGAATCGGAGAGAAATAAGTACTTTGAAAGAAGGCGTGCTGAAAACCCCATATTTGATATCGATACGCCGATCAGAAAGGCCTCGTTTATAGTGAATGCCGGTGCCTTTGGTTTGGGTAAATCCAGAAAAAACTAGCCGTTTTTTTGGCAAAAGCAGATCTAATGGGCTTTGTTGAATAAATCGAACTTTTGCTGAGTTGAAGGATCAGATCACGCATCTTCCCGACAACGCAGACCGTTCCGTGGCAAAGCAAAAGTTCAGAATCACCAACTGGCCCACCTACAATAAAGCCCTCATCAACCGTGGCTCCATAACTTTCTGGCTGGATGATGAAGCTATTCAGGCCTGGTATGAGTCGGCAACGCCTTCATCACGGGGAAGACCTCAGCGCTATTCTGATCTCGCCATCACCACCGTTCTGGTCATTAAACGCGTGTTCAGGTTGACCCTGCGGGCTGCACAGGGTTTTATTGATTCCATTTTTACACTGATGAATGTTCCGTTGCGCTGCCCGGATTACACCAGTGTCAGCAGGCGGGCAAAGTCGGTTAATGTCAGTTTCAAAACGTTCACCCGGGGTGAAATCGCGCATCTGGTGGTTGATTCCACCGGGCTGAAGGTCTTTGGTGAAGGCGAATGGAAAGTCAAAAAGCATGGCCAGGAACGCCGTCGTATATGGCGTAAGCTGCATCTCGCCGTTGACAGTAAAACACATGAAATCATCTGCGCTGACCTGTCGCTGAACAACGTTACGGACTCAGAGGCCTTCCCCGGGTTAATCCGGCAAACCCACCGGAAAATCAGGTCAGCCGCCGCCGATGGCGCTTACGATACCCGGCTCTGTCACGATGAACTGCGGCGTAAGAAAATCAGCGCGCTTATCCCGCCCCGAAAAGGTGCGGGTTACTGGCCCGGTGAATATGCAGACCGTAACCGTGCAGTGGCTAATCAGCGAATGACCGGGAGTAATGCGCGGTGGAAATGGACAACAGATTACAACCGTCGCTCGATAGCGGAAACGGCGATGTACCGGGTAAAACAGCTGTTCGGGGGTTCACTGACGCTGCGGGTTGCGGAGGCTATGGCCCTGGTACGAGCGCTGAACAAAATGACGAAAGCAGGTATGCCTGAAAGCGTGCGTATTGCCTGAAAACACAACCCGCTACGGGGGAGACTTACCCGAAATCTGATTTATTCAACAAAGCCCGTCTTCCCTTCAAACCAGGCAAGTTTCACGTTTGTAGAACCATCATCGCAAAAAATTTTCATACCTATCTCCATTGATACTCAGTTTGAGTATTCACCTTCACCCCATAACTACTCACATTGAGTAAATACGTTCACAAACCGCAGGTAAGCACTCAAACTGCGTACTTCACCGGGTCGTTTAATTACTCAGTTTGAGTATTATATCATTTATCTTGCAGCAATCTAGCATTTAGCTAGCATAAATCTTGCCGCAAGATTGCAACGGTAAAAAGGATGCAGCAAGATTGCTGCATTCCGGATTAGTATCCCTGTTTTTCCTTATATGCCTCAACTGCTTTTTCCAGAACTTCCACCAGTTTCAACCCCTCACGCTCTGCGATATCCCTGATCTCCTGGTCGAAAGCAGGTGTGACACGTGTTGCAAATGCCAGCGTCCTGTTTGTTTTTCTGGCAGAACGGCCATCGCGGCGGGTATATGCCTCGGTCACTGTTTGTGTACCCACAGGATCATGGTGCACTGGCGATAAGTCCGCCTGCTGTATCTGTACATCAGTGGCAGCGACTGCAGGAGCTATCTCAGGCGCGTTCAGGCTGGTAGCCACTTCGTCAGGGCCTGGGGGTACACCCAGCCCACCACGGGCTCTTTTAGTTTTAAGTTTTGATGCATCAGCCATTACTCTTCTCCAATCTTATCGATGAGCGCCTGGATAAGTTCATCAGCTCTCTCGTTTAAACCTTTATAGCGTGTTTCTGTCACTGCAAGTCCTGAGTTCATCGCTTTTCTGTAAGCTGGCTTCTCAAAAAGACATCCAGCTAAAGTTTCATAACCCGCCTCACTGATATATGCACGAGCATCCAGCTCTTCCGCTTCGGTACCTACACGGCTTAAAGCAAAGACCAGTTTTGAACGTGGCACGCCTTCTTTTACCAGCGCGTTGAAAACTTTAATTGCCGGGACAAGATCGTCAAGGGAAGCCCCCGTTGGCTGGACGATAAGGTCGGCCACCTTAGCAATTTCCGAAGTCCCTTTGCTTGCACGAGCTGGTCCATCAAGAATGAGAAGATCAAACTCGCCGGCAGATTCTATGGCCTGCTTTGCTGTTGAAAATACTTCGACTGAAGCAACCGGTGGTAAACCAGCTGACAGACGTCGGCGGTGCCACTCAGCACTCGTTGCCTGTTCCAGGTCGAGGTCAGCTAATTTTGTTTTGATGCCACAGGCGGATGCTTCACGCGCTAACGCTCTCGCCTTAGTGCTTTTGCCCACACCACCTTTCTGGGAAATAAAACCAACTATCCAGGCCATCTAGCCCCCTTTACTTGCTGCTATCTTGCAGCAAACATTAGTATAAACCTGATTGAGGTTAGGAAAGTAACTCTTCCTGAACAAGATAACAGCTTGCAGCAAGATTGCAATAATCAAAAATCTAGCAGCAAGATTAAATCTTGCTATTCAGAAGACTGGAGGAATTGACAGCCGAATACTTGTGACAAGTTAACGATAACGAAAGCAGCAAGCTTTATGCAATCTTGCAGCAATAATCAATGAAAGCTCACTGAGGATTGTATCGATAAATCGGCAATATAGCGGCAAGAAAGCAGCAATCACGCAGACATCACAACATGAGCCGAGCGCTAGAAAATCACTGTCTGGAAACTACGTCATTATAAGCCCCGACGGCTGCATGAAGCATGCTATTAGAATCAGGCAGCGCTCGCCGCAGCCATGTAACCGAGCGTAGCGAGCGAACTGGCGAGGAAGCGAAGAGGAACCGTTCCGGCAGATAGTTCTTACGCTCAGCACAAGAAGAGTTTTCCATCCTCTGTGGGGAACAGGTCAACTTCGTGGACGGCCAGGGCTTCGTGAAACACCACATGTATAGGCACACACAGATAGCGTGTTCAGGGCAACAAATGTGACAATCTGCCCTCATTAATTATGTCGAACTTGCCCTCATGTCATATGACTAACTGGAAGAGGGGAAAATCTAGTGTGACAAACTACCCTCAGGATAGGGTGACAAATTGCCCTCAATTCTGGCTCCACTACCGGTTACAGCCAAAAAAACTATGAGTAAGCGCAGGATGCAAGGGAGGGAACAGCAAAACTGTGACAAATCACCCTCAACCTTCCAGATCAAATGTGACGAACCACCCTCAAATCTGTGACAGATAACCCTCAGACTATTCTGTTGTCATCGAGGTGATATCACGGAAGGAAAATACAATATGAGTCGTCTGGCGGCCTTTCTTTTTCTCGATGTAAGAGAGGCGCATAGGTGTCCGGCTATTGATCTCATCAACACTTGCCTGGAGGAAACGGCGCCGAAAATCCGGCATACGCTGATAACTTTGAGGTAGCTGGTAGCGCTCCATGATCCAGTCGATTTTCAGGGACACGACACCAGAGCCATCAGGTTTACGGTACTGACACAGGGATTCGTATAAACGCATGGCATACGGATTGGTAATCTCTTTTGTTTCACTGAGCCGGAACTGCGTAAACCGGTTCTGTAGCCCGATGAAGAAGGGAATGAGATATGGGTTGATATGTACGCTATAAAGCCCTCTGGATGGACTGTGCGCACGTTTGATAAACCAGGGAAAGGATTCATACCCTTTTTCATCGCCGGCATCCTCTTCAGGGCGATAGAAAACCACTTCCTTACCCGCAAAACCTTTTAAAGCCTGTCGTATATCCTTACTGGCTTCAGCGGAGGTCAGTCCGAATGTTTCAGCGTATTTAGCAACGTGAATTTCGCAGATACCGTCATGTTCCTGCAGGGAGCCGTCGGATTTTCTGATCTGGTCAACGAACAGATACAGCATACGCTTTTGATCCCTGGAGAGACTATATGCCGCCTCAGTCAGCTCATTTGACTGGACAATCCGCGGGCTATTTTTACGTTTTTTATGGTTTATAACCGCTATTTCCGCCATGACAGGTCCATGTGAAGTGTGACAGGTTTTAAGATTGTCACACTTTATAATACAGAGTCAACAGGGAGGGATAACTTTGTGAAAAGCAATGCTTCCTGAGGGCAATTTGTCACAGAGTTAAGGGCAACTTGTCACAGAAAGGACGGCTATTTGAGGGTGATTTGTCACACTGAAAGGGCGGTTTGTCACAGATCCCTCTCTGGAACCCGCATGGATAAAGGCCTGTGGGCATTCTAAAAATAAAGATCTAACAACTATTAAAAAAGATCTTATAAAAATATCCCCGTGGATAAGTGGATAACCCCTAGGTGAGATGATTTTTCAGGCATTGAGCGTCAGCAGAATATACAAAGTATTCTTCCCTGGTGCTTCCTCGCTCACTCGGGGCTTCGCCCTGTCGCTCGGCTGCGGCGAGCACTGCTGGCTCGAACACATCCGTGGCCGGAAGATACTAATCCCCCGAGACGCTCTCAGGTATCCACTACTGCGAGACAACCCCCACGAAGATTTCTATCGTCCCTGCAGACATACTCGAATCGTTTTTATTAACCCTGGCTCCCGTCGTGACAGAACACTACTTCGGCTTTGTTGAATAAATCGAACTTTTGCTGAGTTGAAGGATCAGATCACACATCTTCCCGACAACGCAGACCGTTCCGTGGCAAAGCAAAAGTTCAGAATCACCAACTGGCCCACCTACAATAAAGCCCTCATCAACCGTGGCTCCCTCACTTTCTGGCTGGATGATGAAGCTATTCAGGCCTGGTATGAGTCGGCAACGCCTTCATCACGGGGAAGACCTCAGCGCTATTCTGATCTCGCCATCACCACCGTTCTGGTCATTAAACGCGTGTTCAGGTTGACCCTGCGGGCTGCACAGGGTTTTATTGATTCCATTTTTACACTGATGAATGTTCCGTTGCGCTGCCCGGATTACACCAGTGTCAGCAGGCGGGCAAAGTCGGTTAATGTCAGTTTCAAAACGTTCACCCGGGGTGAAATCGCGCATCTGGTGATTGATTCCACCGGGCTGAAGGTCTTTGGTGAAGGCGAATGGAAAGTCAAAAAACACGGCCAGGAACGCCGCCGTATATGGCGAAAGTTGCATCTGGCAGTTGACAGCAAAACACATGAAATCATCTGTGCAGACCTGTCGCTGAACAACGTAACGGACTCAGAAGCCTTCCCGGGACTTATCCGACAGACGCACAGAAAAATCAGGGCAGCCGCGGCAGACGGGGCTTACGACACCCGGCTCTGTCACGATGAACTGCGGCGTAAGAAAATCAGCGCGCTTATCCCTCCCCGAAAAGGTGCAGGTTACTGGCCCGGTGAATATGCAGACCGTAACCGTGCAGTGGCTAATCAGCGAATGACCGGGAGTAATGCGCGGTGGAAATGGACAACGGAATATAACCGTCGCTCGATAGCGGAAACGGCAATGTACAGAATGAAGCAGTTGTTGGGAGATTCACTGACGCTGCGTGACTACGATGGTCAGGTAGCGGAAGCTATGGCCCTGGTACGAGCGCTGAACAAAATGACGAAAGCAGGTATGCCTGAAAGCGTACGTATTGCCTGAAAACACAACCCGCTACGGGGGAGACTTACCCGAAATCTGATTTATTCAACAAAGCCAGGAAGAAGATAAGAATTATTGCATTTAAAGCCATAATCTTCACTGCCAGTGGCATTCATGAAGGCATAGTGAAATAAAATGGCAACATAACGAAATCCTCATTATTATAAGGGAAATGTTCTCATTATAAAGGATCGTCTGTGAAAGGTTCAGAATGGAATAAATGGGATTTACATATTCACAGTCCGATGACGTGGCAGGCCAATGGTTACTCCGACCAGTGTGATATAGAGCGCTATGTACATCTACTCGGAGAAAAGCAACTTTCTCTTGTCGCCGTGACCAACTATTTTTATTTCCGGCAGAATGAGCTGGAAACGATCAGGGAAGAGATTGCCCGTCAGGGTCTCAATATAACCGTGCTGGGAAATGTGGAATTCCGCCTTGATCAACAGAACAAGGCCGGGGATTTTATTAATGTCCATATCCTTTTTTCAGATAAGGTGAGCACCGAACGTATTAACGAAGCCCTAGCCCGTTTTCCGCTCCGGTTAACAGACGGCGACAGAAAGGCCATTTACTGCTGTGAAAAGAGCGTCATGGAAAGTGGCCATGGTGTGGATACCATTGTGGTGGCGTTCAGTGCACTGCTTGAGCATCTCAGTTCCGCATTCCGCCCGTTCAGGGATTACCTAGTGGCCGTCTGTCCGAACGGGTATGGCGGTTATCGACCCGACGCAAATGGGCGCTCTGCGGCAATCGCAACCGAGATCGACCGTCAGGGACATATTATTTTCGGCGGAAAGGGCGATCGTGAATTTTTTATGAAAACGAATCGTTATGACGATGCTGGCGTCAAACCCGTCTTCCTCTGCTCCGATGCACACCGGGTGGAGGATATCGGCAGCCGTTACACTTGGGTAAAGGCGCTTCCGACTTTCGAGGGGCTTCGCCAAGCGTTACTGGAGCCTGAAGGCCGACTGAGGCTCGGGGATGAGTGGCTGACTGAGCTCACGCCAAAAGCGCATTTCAGTCAGATCGATATTGAAGGGACGATTTTCGATGGCCAGGAAATCAGCTTCAGGAAGCTGTCCATCCCCCTTAGTCAGGATATGGTGGCGATTATTGGCGGCCGGGGCACAGGTAAAAGCCTGCTGCTTGATGCGCTCCGTTCCCGCTTTGCCGGTACCGCGGCACGGGGAAGCGAGCAACGTGAAGTGAATGTTCAGTATCTAAGTATTGAATTGGATAAAGCCAATGGTGAGAAGATACGATTTGATGCCCGTTCAGAAGGGTATGAGTATCTGCATGTGTCTCAGGGGGAAATCAAAAAACTCTGCCAGGAGCCGGGGCTCATCAGTGATGAGATCAAGAAAATGCTGAGGCTGACACCGGTTCATGAGGAGGGTGATACGGCCACACAACTGGCAGAAAACCTCAGCGCCTGGGGTGCCTGGCGTGAATTCAGTTTGTACAGGAATGAGCATTCAGAGCCGGTGAATACGCGTGAGTTTCAGCAGCAGATCATCAGAGGCGCTCAGGAAAAAATTGAGGTTCTCACAAGTGACCGCAATAAGGCATTGATTGAGACGTTTCGTGAAAACAGCCGGCGCCAGACATTGCTGGTTCAGATGCGGGATAAATTAACAGGTGTGCGTGCGGACATTGCGACGGCCGAACATAACCTGAATGCCAGCATAGCGGCTATTAATGCTGACTCTACCGCTCAAGAAGCGATCCCGCTCGTAGATCTGTCAGCACAGACAGAGGCTGTTGCGCGCAGGCTTCTATCCGTGCAGGAGCAGACGGCACAGTTCGGGCGTGATAACGACGAGATTATTGGCGCTTTCCGTGAGCAGGGACTGGGACAGGACATCACAGGGTTGCTGGAAAAAGTACATGAATATCAGCGTCAAACGGAGCTTGCGGAAACGCATTTGCGTGAAATAGCGCGGCGAGAGACACAGTACCAGACCGGACTGGAACAACGCGCCAAGGTTGCGGCTGAATTCATGGATGGATTGCTGTCCAGACAGGGTGTGATCGATACGGCTTTCGCGTCGCTAACCAAAAAACCACATCTGACGCAGGACCAGCAGGCCCTGATAAAAGACATTCTTACGGATATCCGCATTTATGGACAGCCACACTTTGATATAAAGGCCTTTTATGATGGAATGCTCAGTTGTCTGAACCGAGGACGATTCAGGGCTAGCGGGGAGCTGACCTCTGTTGACAGGCTTCGGGAGGTGTTCAGGGTCAGCGGTATTGATGAGTTTCGGGCACTGCAGGCAAATGAACCAATGCTGGTTCTGCCGGAATTTTCGGACAAAAAACTGACCGTCGAAGAGTTCTTCTGGCGTGATGAATATTTTAACAGTCAGGGACCGGATTCACTACTCAGTTATCTGTTCAGTCCGGAGCAGATCCAGCGCTATCTGAACGTCAGGGCGGAATTTGAATACAAAGGCAAAACGGTCGAAAAACTGTCAGCCGGTCAACGGGGGACCTTCTATGTCTGCCTTAAACTGGCGACGGACGCCTTCGGATCGCCATTTGTATTCGATCAGCCAGAAGATGACCTAGACAATGACTTCATCATGCACAGTCTGGTACCTCTCTTCAGAAAAATAAAACAGTACAGGCAGGTCATTATCGTGACGCATAACGCCAACCTGGTGGTGAACTGTGATGCTGAGCAGGTCATCATCGCCACTAATAATGATGAAGTCATCAGTTACCGTAGCGGGGCGCTTGAATACGGAGATCATGATGCGTCAAACAGCATGCGCAAGGCAATATGCGATGTGCTTGAGGGAGGCCGTCAGGCGTTCGAAGCCCGTGAGCAAAAATACGGCATGTTGTGGCTTAAAGCCATCTAAGGGGTCTGAGGGCCAATGGAGCGGAAACGTACGTTAAGGATTTAATTCATTGTTTAAATTAAAATTTAATGTCATCGGATCGCCGTTTAAAATATTATCCGATAGCGTGAAGCAGCTGTTCGGTGGTTCACTGACGCTGCGGGACTAGGATGGACAGGTTGCAAAGGCTCTGGCCATGATACGTGCGCTGAGCATAATGACGAAGGCAGGAATGCCAGAAAGCGAGCGTATTGCCTGACATCAGCAACCGGCTATGGGGATGCTTATCCCAAATCTGATTTATTCCACAAAACCTTTCAGGGGTTGTGTAGGGTACAGGCTCGGAACCCCAAAAACGCGATAACCACCCATTGGGTGGTTATCGCAAACGCTGTCTGCTTTTGGCTCATCATCACCTGACCTAAGGGAGAAGCAAATCCATGAGGTCACTCAAACAGCGATGAGTGAGTCGCAGTGAAGCCACACTGCTATGGCTTCACCACTGTGATCTGTAAAAAGGCCATCAGGCGCTTTTTTCCAGCTCTTTAGCTTCCCGTAACGTGTCCATTGAAATGAACATTGGGATTGTATCGTTGGCAGAGACCTCTTCACGCGTAGCTTCAAAATCGAAGCTTTCGTAAAAAGCCCTTGCACCAACTTTAGCATCAAGGTAAACCCCTTTAATGCCCTTCACAAATGCAGCGCTCTCGACGCAGTAATCGAGAATAGCGCGCAACAACTCTTCACCCCAGCCCTGCCTTTGGTATTGCTTATCGATGGCAATCATTGGGATTTTCATCACCGCAAACACAGGTGGTACCGAATATGGGAATGTTCCATCAGGAACTTCATCGCGGCCCAACTGATACAAAGAGGCCGTCACAAACCCTACAACTTTATCGCCTTTAAGAAGCAATAACCCGTGGATGTTGTCACGGCCACACTGGCGCTTTAACTGCTGTAAATAACCATTCAGCACTTTTTCGCCACAATCGAACTGCTTAATCCCGGTGATTTCTACATCGGAATCAGCCTTTATTACGCGGAACTGCTCATTAGTAATCTCGGACATACCTTGTTTCCCTTGTCATTAGCGCACGGAGTTTCTCTCCCGGCTGACGAGGTGAATTAATGATGTCGTTTAGATGATTCCACTCCTGTTCGCTGAGCACTCGCATTCGCTGTTCATCTAGCGCCTGCTGAGCTGCGCGTGTAGCAGCCATCAAAATAAACGCACTCATATCCACCCCAACCAGCGAGGCTGCTTCTTTCAACTTCTCTTTTATGTCGGCACTGGTTCTCAGCTCGACACGTGTGTCTTTGGCTCCAGCCAAAGCCAAGCTTGCGGAACCACCAGTCACATTGGTGTTTCTCATCATGTATTCTCCACGAACAATTTTTTTATTAAAAAATTCAGTTATATACCTCCATAATTAATGATCATCGTAAATTTCCTTTTGTGTTGGTTTCCATAAGAAGACGTATGGCTCTACTGTTTCCATTCATCTGACTGTTACATCTTATGTGATTGATATTTAAATGATTTTCACGTGACTGTTTGATTGACTCATTACCAGCTGAATTAATAGAAGTCGCTTTGATAGACATAGAATTTCCTTTTATAGTAGATGACATGAATAAGTATATATGATTGATATTTAAGTAATTTAATCGTGTTTTTATTGAATTTAAATTTTTAGCTAACTTTCTTTAGCTACCCACATAGTTTTGCATGCTTCGTAACCAGTGTCAACTCAAGCCGTACTCTGTACGTACAATATGTCCGGGTGTTGTACGGGTGCCGTTTAGGCTCTGTCGCATTAAGGCTGCGTCAGATAACATGCTGTTTTTTTGTAATGTTGCCGATAGTTACAGTTAATGTCTCTGATCCGAAATACCTTCAAACGTCTGCACGATCCCGTCGACGTTATTGCTCAGTGTGTCCGCTGGTATCTGGTTTACTCACTGAGTCTGCGTGATCTCGAAGAGATGATCGCGGAACGTGGTCTTCATGTTGACCACTCCACGCTTCACCGCTGAGTTATCCGTCTGGTACCATTGTTGGATACTGTGTTTCGTCGGCATAAACGGGCGGGGCACTGTTGCAAATAGTCGGTGGTGATAAACTTATCATCCCCTTTTGCTGATGGAGCTGCACATGAACCCATTCAAAGGCCGGCATTTTCAGCGTGACATCATTCTGTGGGCCGTACGCTGGTACTGCAAATACGGCATCAGTTACCGTGAGCTGCAGGAGATGCTGGCTGAACGCGGAGTGAATGTCGATCACTCCACGATTTACCGCTGGGTTCAGCGTTATGCGCCTGAAATGGAAAAACGGCTGCGCTGGTACTGGCGTAACCCTTCCGATCTTTGCCCGTGGCACATGGATGAAACCTACGTGAAGGTCAATGGCCGCTGGGCGTATCTGTACCGGGCCGTCGACAGCCGGGGCCGCACTGTCGATTTTTATCTCTCCTCCCGTCGTAACAGCAAAGCTGCATACCGGTTTCTGGGTAAAATCCTCAACAACGTGAAGAAGTGGCAGATCCCGCGATTCATCAACACGGATAAAGCGCCCGCCTATGGTCGCGCGCTTGCTCTGCTCAAACGCGAAGGCCAGTGCCCGTCTGACGTTGAACACCGACAGATTAAGTACCGGAACAACGTGATTGAATGCGATCATGGCAAACTGAAACGGATAATCGGCGCCACGCTGGGATTTAAATCCATGAAGACGGCTTACGCCACCATCAAAGGTATTGAGGTGATGCGTGCACTACGCAAAGGCCAGGCCTCAGCATTTTATTATGGTGATCCCCTGGGCGAAATGCGCCTGGTAAGCAGAGTTTTTGAAATGTAAGGCCTTTGAATAAGACAAAAGGCTGCCTCATCGCTAACTTTGCAACAGTGCCGCTGAAATACTGGCGGAGGTCATCCTCAACGAACGAGCCGGATTCCAGTTTCAGCGTGCTGAGGTCGCAGATGGCCTGCAGCTCAGCGGGCAAATGCAACTTCATAAAATCCCGGGCAATATCCGGCTGCGTCAGGAACTGCCTGAACGTGGCATCGTGGGGTGTGGGGGTGCTGTTTTTCTTCATCATCAGCCCTGGCTCTGAAAAATGACCCGGGTATGCTATCACAGGCAGGAGCAGCACATAATGGCCAGTCAGATGATGATGTATTTCTTTCCCGTAAGGCCGCTCAGTCTATATTCTTGCATATCAATCATTCAGGATGCCGGACAACTCACGTTTGCGAACAGAGAGATCGTTATTTGTTAGCGCTGGGAGCAGACCCGAATTACTGTCATTTTAGAAACGCCCGCCAGGCGAGCTGTTTCTCGCAGCGATTTTCCATTGACCAGGCGCAGAGTGCGTATCAGTTCATGTTTCTGCGCATCGGCCACCCTGCCCCGGTATTTTCCTTCAGCTTTCGCCTTACTGATACCCTCTGACTGTCGACGTCGACGGTCTTCGTAATCTTTTCGGGCAATAGCGGCCAGCATATCCAGCATCATGCCATTTACGGCCTTCAGCATGCTTCGGGTAAAGTCATCACTTACTGTGCTGGATAGCGCCAGATGGCTGGTCGGTAGATCAAGACTGACGATGGCCAGCTGCTTGTCTGTAATTTGCTTTCTGAGTGTCTCCCAGCCTGCATCATCCAGGCGAGTGAGCCTGTCGACCTGTTCAATGAGAATCACATCACCAGGTTCCGCATCACCAAGAAGCCTGATCAGTTCAGGACGATTCATTGTCGTACCGGAGACATTATCGATATACCAGCCAGCAATACGGTGTCCATGTTGGTTTGCAAACGCCTTCAGTGCATTTTTTGCCCGGCTGGCATCCTGCTCTGAAGTGGATGCCCGGAGGTAACCAAAAACGAACATTTTTTGTCCTAGTGGTAACATTTAAGTGGTACTGTTCATCATGGTATCACTTAAGTGGTAACAATAAAACTACCCGATACCTCTTGAGGTGGTACATATGAACTATACCCTAATGTGACATATTGGCGAGTGGTCTAGGATTGGTTAATAAAAAAGCCAGGGAATCCTGGCTCTTGGGTGAGCTGGTTGTTAGAAGAACCAGCGAATTAACTCTAAAAGCACAATGAGCGCTTTCAGAGCCTGGATGACTTTTGTAAGAGTCTCCATTTTCTCTCCTTTTCTGGAGAGTAGAACACCGAATGAACCCTTCCACTCTGTCATTCGGTTTTTAATCTTTAATGTCAGTTAAAGATAGTTCCACTCAGGTAATGGTACTGACTCAGCACCACCTGTTAGTCAGCCAGAGTCTAATCAATGTGTTAGCTGGCTCTTGTAAATCAGATTGATCAGAGTAAAGAGTGGGGGGTATCATTCAACCGTCAGTTAAAGATAGTTCCATTCCAGATCTGAGTACCAGCTTAGTTTTGGATGTAAAAAAGCCCGATCACCAGTCGGGCTTTTTTACATCTAAACCCGCTTGAAGCCTTATCATCCGCTGCCTTGACCCCAATTATGGGTTAATTTATTACTGTAACGCATTCCTAATAATCGCGATTTATTGATCTAGAACAAAGTAAAAATGTCAGAGTACAAGTGAAGGGCGCTTGCGCTAAATGTAAATTTATACGATTAAAAAAAGATCATTTTTACTACTAACAATTATTCTTGTTCTTAGTCATTCATCTGAAAGGTAATGCTTCCAAATGGCTTTGTTGAATAAATCGAACTTTTGCTGAGTTGAAGGATCAGATCACGCATCCTCCCGACAACACAGACCATTCCGTGGCAAAGCAAAAGTTCAGAATCACCAACTGGGTCCACCTACAACAAAGCTCTCATCAACCGTGGCTCCCTCACTTTCTGGCTGGATGATGGGGCGATTCAGGCCTGGTATGAGTCGGCAACGCCTTCATCACGAGGAAGGCCCCAGCGCTATTCTGATCTCGCCATCACCACCGTTCTGGTGATTAAAACGCGTATTCCGGCTGACCCTGCGGGCTGCGCAGGGTTTTATTGATTCCATTTTTGCCCTGATGAACGTTCCGTTGCGCTGCCCGGATTACACCAGTGTCAGTAAGCGGGCAAAGTCGGTTAATGTCAGTTTCAAAACGTCCACCCGGGGTGAAATCGCACACCTGGTGATTGATACCACCGGGCTGAAGGTCTTTGGTGAAGGCGAATGGAAAGTCAGAAAGCACGGCAAAGAGCGCCGTCGTATCTGGCGAAAGTTGCATCTTGCTGTTGACAGCAACACACATGAAGTTGTCTGTGCAGACCTGTCGCTGAATAACGTCACGGACTCAGAAGCCTTCCCGGGACTTATCCGACAGACGCACAGAAAAATCAGGGCAGCCGCGGCAGACGGGGCTTACGACACCCGGCTCTGTCACGATGAACTGCGGCGTAAGAAAATCAGCGCGCTTATCCCTCCCCGAAAAGGTGCAGGTTACTGGCCCGGTGAATATGCAGACCGTAACCGTGCAGTGGCTAATCAGCGAATGACCGGGAGTAATGCGCGGTGGAAATGGACAACGGAATATAACCGTCGCTCGATAGCGGAAACGGCAATGTACAGAATGAAGCAGTTGTTGGGAGATTCACTGACGCTGCGTGACTACGATGGTCAGGTAGCGGAAGCTATGGCCCTGGTACGAGCGTTGAACAGGATGACAAAGGCTGGGATGCCAGAAAGCGTGCGTATTGCCTGAAAATCCAGCCAGCTACAGGGTCGTTCGCACGAAATCTTATTTATTCAACAAAGCCGATTACCACCTGAAACCAGGTCTATATAGGCCAAAAGTTCATCTGATACTTTTGCGGTTATTGTGGCATTCAGTCCTCACTTTGTGCATTTTTTAAACGAAAAAAAGGGTGTCTAATACGGTGAAATCATAGTATTACCAAAGTAATAAATAAAAAATGTTTTAAATCAGTAAGTTAGATTAGATTTGTAATACTGGGTATACCGCAGCATGGCTAAATTTGGTTTTTTTGATTTTAAATCAGTGATATAGCGTGATTTATCACGCTGCGTTAGGTGTATAGCAGGTTAAGGGATAAAAAATCATCTTTTTTGGTAGGGAGATCTCCGTAGGTTAAGGGTCATTTGGCTAAAAAGCGTCCTATTCTTTGATGGTCATGCTTGCATGACCATCTGAGCAACCAAAAACTACAGATAAACTACAAAAAACGTTTTGCCTTAGTGTTGGTAGACTACAAATAGACTACAAGAAAAACTACAAAGAAACTACAAAAAACGTGACAGACTACAAAGAGACTACAAGAAAACTACAGATAAACTACAAAACTCGATTGACCCTTCTTACGAGTGTTGTAGAGTCATTTTCATACAACGGGGGGTTATGAATAAACCAGCAGATCTGAAACCCCGCAACTTATCGGCTGCTGTCAGATTGCGCCTAAATGAAATCGAGAACTGGCTGGACAGAGGGCTAACGCGGCATGAAATTGCTGAAATCCTCGACAGCGAATACAGCTTTTCGGTAACAGCCAAAGGGCTTGAGATGGCACTGTATAGAACGCGGCAAAACCGAAAAAATGTATTACACAATACACATGATAAGAGTAGCGCGAAGGGTGCAGCGGAAAGTGTATTGCACAATACACAACCGTCTGAGCCTGAAGCGCAGGAAAGTGAAAAAGCAGAGAGTCCCGGCATTATTGATAAAGAATTCTTCAATAAAATCGGTGAGGATTTCAACCCTAAGAAGTTCAACAAAAAAATTCTGAGGTGATTTATGAAAGTAGCGGTAATTAATTACAGTGGCAGTGTTGGTAAAACCTTAATTTCATCTTACCTGTTAGCCCCGCGCCTGACTGGTGCAAAGTTCTATGCGGTAGAGACTATCAACCAGTCTGCTTCCGATCTGGGTATTGAAAATGTGACCAGTTTTAAAGGTGACGACTTCTCACGTTTGATTGAGGGGTAATGACTCCAACTTACTGGTAGTGTTTTATGTTCAGATAATGTCCAATGACTTTGTCATGCAGTTCTCCCTTCAGGCGTGATTCATAAAGCGGCCAGTCATCCGTCATCCATACCACGACCTCAAAGGCCGACAGCAGGCCCGGAAGACGTTCCAGCGTGGCCAGCGTGCGTTCACCGAATACGTGCGCCACAACCGTCCTCCGTATCCTGTCATACGCGTAAAACACCAGGAGAGCATGAAAAACCTCGGGGCAGCCATCGAATGATGCCATCTACAGGGGTTAAAATAACCACCATCATTTCATAACAATACCTGCTGACTATGAAGATCTACGTCATCAAAATAGCAGTTCATGGAGTCAGTCCGATGGTCTGGCGTCGGCTGAGAATTGCTGCCGACACGTCACTGGCCGCGCTTCACTTCATTTTCCAGATAGTGCAGGGCTGGGGGGACGACCATCTCCATCAATTTCACATTTATGGCAAAGATTACGGTATCTCCTACGAAGGAGGCATCGGTTTTGTCGATAATCCGTTCCGGGTCGTGATTGATGATTTTGCTTTTGATGCTGGCGATCGCTTTACCTATGAATACAATTTCTTTGAGCACTGGCTTCATGACATTCGTGTTGAGGCCATTTATGAAAACTCTACGCTGAAAGCGCCGTTTTGTATAAGCGGCCATGGTATGCCCGGAGCCACAGCTGCGGATGAGTTCGATAAAACCCTGGCGTTTCTTGAAGCTATCGTTAATGCGGATGATGAAACAACGGTCGGCGAGATCCCCCTTTTGCTGACGACCTGGATGCTGTCAGGTTCAACCGCCACAAAATCAACCGGCAACTGAGCAGGCTCGACCTTGCATCTCCGGTACTGGAGCCTGAAGTTATCTGGCTGGGCCGTCGTCGCTGACTGATGTCTATAAAGGTATACGTTTTCAGCATGCCTCTCAGATCCCGAAAAATGTCTATAAACCTCCCTAAATCAGTGTTTATGGATTATTCTTTAAATCTCTATGATGTTTAAAGACCTTCCGGAGGTTTTGCGTGCAATATGCCTACATCAGGGTAAGCTCGGCCGATCAGAATACGGCCCGTCAGGAAGAGGCATTGTCAAAGGCGGGTTTTCAGCCTGATAAAATTTGTGTTGAGCATGCCAGCGCGAAGGACACAAACCGCCCGGGGTTACAGGAACTCCTGGGGCAATTACGCCCTGGTGATACGCTTCTGGTTCATTCCATCGATCGCCTTTGCCGGAATATGTCGGATATGTGCGCTGTCACCACCCGGCTTCGTGACCAGGGCGTTACCCTTATTTTTCTGAAAGAGCAGCTGACGTTCAGCGCCGGCACAAACAATCCGATGCAGGAACTGCAGCTGCACATGATGTCGGCATTCAGCCAGTTTGAACGAGCCTTACTGAAGGAAAGGCAGGCCGACGGCATCGCCGCGAAAAAAGCACGGGGTGAAAAAACAGGGCGCCCCGGCGCCGATATCAAAAAGATCCAGAAATTGACGCACTCAGAAGCAGAGGGTCAGGCTCAGGATCGCCTGCGACCATGCGGCCTTGGCGTTTCCACATATTATAAGCTTCGTCACCAGATGAACAACCAGTAGCCGGGAGATAGTCATCCACCACAGCAGGAGCAATGATGCAACTGACGCTCCAGATAGTCATCACCGATGAATCAGGCTCCAGTCGAACGGAGGAACTGATGACAATCCAGAAATCAGGGGAGACCCGGAACGACATCGGATTATCGGTGTCAGAATCCAAGCTGTGCTGAATACGGTCCAGCAGTCGGTGGTCCAGCTGCAGGCAGACGAATATACTCAAACCATATCCGGTGCCCTCCACTGCCTTGCTGCGCGCAGAATCAAAGGCAAACAGAAAATACCGTACCGGACGCTGTTGGCGTTATTCCGGTATCCGGGCTTCGGTGTACCGGTGCCGTTGTGAAGAGAGTGATACAAAGACAGTCAGTTTGCTCAGCGACTGGGCCGGCGATTATTCTCACCCGGCACTGAAATATATTGAAACCCGCTGGGCCTCGATGATCTCCTATGAAATGACGACTCGTCTGCTGAAAGATATTCTGCCGGTGGGCCACAGCCTGAAATGCCTCAACGGTGAGGAATCATTTATGCCAGGTGGCGCAGCGTCTTGACGCTGAGGCTGAAGCTCATTCAGGTTTTCTTTCCGGCTGCCCCCGCGACTGGGGAACCTGCCCAGGCCAGGAAAACCGCTTGTGGTGGTATAGATGGTGGTTATGTTCGCGATCGGGATGACAAAAAGCGTTAATTTTGAAAATTATTGCCGGGAAGTCTTTTCCGTTGGTGCGCCTGCTGACACCCGCCGCTTCGGTTTTGTTCAGAAGGATGACTGTCATCCGGAACGCAGGCTCATGACCCACCTTTCAGCGCAGGGAATGCAGGCCAACCAGCAGATATTTTTTCTGTCCGACGGCGCGGATAATCTCAGGGACCTCCAGTTCGGTATGTACCCTGAGTCAACGCATGTGCTGGACTGGTTTCATATCACCATGAGGCTGAAGGTGCTCATGCAATATGCCCGGGGACTGCTGGTATCAGATCCAGAGGCGGGGAGTAAAGTTCTGGCACTGCTGGAAAGCATTAAACGATATCTCTGGCATGGCAATGTTGTCTGCGCTGGAACATATTGATAATTGCGTTATGTATTGCGATGACCCTGAACTCAGCTATCCTAGCCTGAAATCCCTGCAAAAACATCTGGATGAAATGTATACCTACATCCGGAATAATAAGATGATGATCCCAAACTACGGC
>NZ_CP022442.1:0-95324 GCF_004010915.1 Klebsiella sp. LY | reverse complement strand
TGGACTAACTAACACAGATACCACAGGGACTAATGCTTGCTTGGTTAAAGCAAAGGTTTGGGAATACGAACAAGAGGTTAGAGTTATAAAAAAGAAAAAATCTGGCATTTACAGTTTCGATAGAAAACAAATGACTGGCATCTACTTTGGTATGAAAATAAACAAGCAAGATAAAAAAATCATATCTCAGTTGGTAGATGACTCAAATAAATATACTAATACCAAAATTAAAAAGCATGATGTTCAAATTGCGTTCAATACGTTTGAGCTTTTTAAAATTCCTTTTAGCGTCTAATGATGTCTTTCACCAATCTTTAGCCACTGCAGTGCAACTACGCTTAATGCGTTTTATGTTAAATATCAGTCACTTAGAGTCAAATTATAGCTATTCTTCTGCAATGGCCTGCTCACTATCACTGCCAGCACGGCTTCAGTCGGGATAGATGGATTCTTTTCTGGCATTAATGCCATAAAGACAAACACGGTTTTTTTCAGGCAAATGGATACCCATCAGGCGAAGAATAAAGCCGCGCCACCCCCGGTTAACCTGACGGTTATAGTCATACAGGTCTGCATTTTCTTTTTTAAGCTTTGACCATTCATGCATGAGTGTTAGTGCATCGAGCTCGGTGATGTGCTTCACTTCATCGCCGATACGTACTGTGTTAATGCCTCTTCCCGTCATGATGATCTCCTCCGGCAATATCAGTTTCAGATTAACGCTGTTGTGATGATGATTTAACTACACACTAAAGGCAATCTAACGTTTAATCATACCTCTGATAATAAAGAACATCATGGTTAATGAAAACACAATCAGAAGCCAGCCAAAGGGTTTAGCATCAAAAGCAGTAGTGATGCAATCATTAGTACAGGTAACCACCTTCGGGGTGACAATAGAAATTCCCCATCCAAGAATAACTACCATAGTGCCTGCTACTGCGGCTAAGAAAAAAGTGGTGAAGAATGCGCATCCGACTACCAGTAACAATCCAATCAGTTCAAATATCATATTCATGATTGCGCTCCAGGTGAGATAACTGCGAACAGACTGATGCTGGCTGTATTATTTAACATATTTCCAGACGCCTGCAGGTATTTTATCATAAAACTTCCCCATTGCCATTTCCGCCAGCCGGTGATCCACTGCGGCATTAAAGTGCTCAAGTTCGTCATCCGTCAGGGAATATTTATTTTTTTCTATTATCCTTTCCAGAGTTTCCTGTGATGTACAGCGGCGTAGTCGTAAAATCCATTCCTGTTTCGTCATTAGCTTTATATATCCTGAGGTGTCCCGATAATATCATTCTGGAAGATGCTTTTCTTTCAGTCGGTTATGAGTGAACCATTTTGCATATATAATGTAAACCACAAAAGTTAAGAGTGCGGACAGACTATATATCCAGAGAACAGGTACTACGTGATGAAAACGTATCATCTGACCGGATTCATCTGCCAGACTCATTAATGCATTGCTGTATGTTTCAGTCTGAATAAACTCGTAGTAAGGTACCATCACAACATGAAGAAAAAATAAATTAAGCAGATACGTCAGAGAAAACGCGTGTTCCTGCCCGTTATAGGGCGCATACTGCGCAAAAGCGAACATCCATCCTGTGAAAAGCAGAAAACACATCGCGAAATACACCACCACCCATACCGCTGTTTTCATCACTGCCCCCAGTTATATAATTTGTCTGTAACGAAAATGGCATTCAGGCGTTCAGGTCCGTGCCGTTCTGCTTAAGATAATCACTGATGCTCAGGCCGGACAAGCGAATGTTATCCGAAATCTCCCTGAACTGCTCCTCCCAGCCGTCCTGCAGCTCCCTGATTGCCGCGATCTGGAAAGCAACACTGAAAGGCGTTCTGCCCAGTTTCTCGGAAAGCCAGAACAGATGCCTGCCAATCTCTTCGTCCGGTACCGAATCGAGCGCATCACTCAGTAAGGTTTTTTCGTCTTCCTGCCAGGGATGACCGGCTCGCGGAAAACGCGGATCAGGCTGGCGGTCTTTTTTCTCCCTTTTTTCCCGTCTGGCAACGGTCGGCGCATCGCCTTTTTTCAAGCCGACGCGCGCTTTCATGGCGCCGATGGCGGCGACGGCCAGTACCAGCGTTTCACGCTCCTGGCGCGTGAGCAGGCTGTCCTCGCAAATCAGGGTGTTCAGGTTATCGATCAGCTTATTCAGCCCGGGTTCAGTGACTTTCATTTTATGCTCCTGTTCCTTGTGTGGTGGCGATCAGTCCCGGCTCTCATTCACCTGGACGGTGACCGGCAGGCCTGCATCAAAACAGGCCTGATACCAGCTGGCCACCTGCAGGGGATCGCCCTCTTTTATCCGGCGTATGCCGCCGGCATCCGTCAGCTGCAGGCAGGTGGTACCGTCCAGACGGATCACGTAGGCCGCTTCCCTGATGGTGTAATGGCCGTCATCCAGCTGCAGCTCCACCGCGTCACCGGCAGCCGTCTGGCGTAACGGCAGACGCCGGACGTCTGTCAGTCGTTTTCGTGCCGTTTCAGCCTCGCGTTCTGCCTGGAAGAGCGGTTCTGCAATGCCGCGACCGTCCTCCGTCAGCTCGACGGCCAGCTGCAGGTTCGGGGCGCGCAGGGTGCGCAGCCAGCCCGCGGCCTCCATGCGCCGGCAGGAGGCGCGCAGGTTCGGCCCGTACACCGGGGCGTCCCCGCCCTGCTCCAGCACCCGCTCGATATCCCGCGTCGCCACCGGCCCCGGACGTTTCGCATCGAGGGCGGCCAGCACAATCAGCACCCGCCGCTGCAGCGGCGATGGTCGGCGCACCTGAGTCATTGCTTGTCCGCCTCCGGCCAGATGAGTTGTCTGAGGCGCAGGTGATCGGCGTCTATGAGCTCTTGTCTCTTTATGACATTCACTGAGGCATAGCCATTTATGGCCAGTTCATACCAATAGCTCAGCACGGCACCGGCCTTGGCTGACTCGCTGATGTAAATCGCGCCCTGGCTGTCCAGATTGCATTCACGGATACGCTCTTCCGCTATCCGGGTCAGCTGCTCATAGCTGAGTGAAAAATTCACTTCTTTCTCATCCATCCTGCTCGCTCCGTCTGAACATATCCGGTTAGGTTAAAAATCATATCATGTATGATTTCTTACTAATAATTCAAATATCATATCAGATATTATTGTGTGTTTAATGCTAAATATCACATTCAGTATGATTTTATGTGTTTGGTTTGATTATCATATCCTTTGCGCGTTTCCCGCCGCGCAGATCCGATTTCTGGCTTAATCGGAAATGCCGTACCTGAGCCGTCAGGCTGGTCGGATGATATAGTGGATTCTCGAAACGGAACGGGAGGGTTTAATGGGAAATTATTCAGATTTTGAGACCGATTTTGTTCAGCGAACACTGGCGCTTATCGATCAATATAACGAAATGATTGAGGAGCTGGGCAAACCATTCAGTGAGCAGTACAACTACACGTTGACCCTGAATTGCCTTCTGGGTCTTATCGTGTTACCGAAAGAGAGAGCTCTCTCTTTCCTGCCTGCAGACCGTTTAACGCGGCAACTAAAAGCTGAAATGGGATTACATGAGTCACAGCTGCCCGGACCGGAGATGAATCTGCGGCAGTTGATCCATAAGATGCGGAATTCAGTGGCTCATTTCTGTGTCCAGGTAGAGTCAGTCAGTGATGCACACCTTGTAGACTGGATTGTTTTCAGGGAATCCCAGGGAGACGGGGATGTATACGCCAGCTTCAGCGCTCCGGAGCTTTTACCCTTTCTGAAATATTATGCGACCCTGCTGCTCGACAATATCGCCCGCCGTCGAGCTCAAGTTGTTAACGTATTGGATTTGTAAGGTATTTACACAATGTTGAATCTCGATTGTTCCTCACGATCTCAGGCGCTGTTTTCACTTTCTTCCGGTTTTGGTTGCAGTGTAATGCAGCTAAAAAAGGTTTTGTTATCTCTCGATCTTGAACAGATTTACGAGACGGATCATTCTATTATGATCGACTCGCAACAATATCTGCGAGAGTATGTATGTAGGGAACTGGGTTCTCCGGGCAAGTTCTCAACCGCATACTGGTTTCACGGTACCCGGACATCTGCTGACAATACTTTTGAAAGTGGTTTACTTCCGCTGAACCAGACTGAGTCACTGGTGATGGATATGCTGGTAAATCTTGCACCAGACGCTGTGGTCAAAGAGAAATTGCAGGCCTGGAATTTTCATGCTGGCGTACCTGATAATCTCTTCCGGATGCGCACCAGAAACGAAATGCACTGGGGGCCATACGGTCACCTTGTACGGGAGGTTCATCTTCATGCCCGCAAACTCTGGCAGCACAATTATCTGCGGCTACCGGAGCTGGTAGAGGATGTCTGCAATGCTTACCAGAAAAAATATGGTCAGGATCTTACAGAACATTATCTTAAGGTACTGAAACCCTGCATCGTCTGTTTCAGGGCAGATATTGAGTATGAAAAAGGTGCGCTTGAAGCCGCGCTGAGTTACGCATACACGTCCGTTAGAGATTTGCCACCGGACAGCGGTGCACTGTTCGGTATTGATCGACATGGTATATCTGTTTCTCTCGATGAAATTGTGAACATCGAATTCACGAATTGGCATGAGCTTGATGGCTGAATCTTTGGGCTGTACCTGTCATCCATACTGCGTTTGTAAGTAAGAGTGTTTTCTTCAGGAAAAACTTGTTTGTGACAGATAATCTAAACAGCCTTATATATGTCTTTTAAGTTACTGTAATTAGTAAACTAAAACACAGGCTTTGTTGTTTAGCAGCTGTAGTGTATTGTTATTATTAAATACGCAGTGTGACAAGCGAGCAAAAGATGACATCACTTATAGTTACTTCGTTACGCAATACCGGTCCTTGCCTTAGCTCTGTACTTGTAGAGGAAATGCTGAAAACCCAGGCAGTTAATCGTGATACCGCGCGCAAACAGATTTCCCGGGCGGCTTCTGCAGGGCAGATCCACTGTGTTGACAAGCTTTTCCCCAAGCGTGAACGATTTATTTATCTGAAGCAGCAGTATGGTACCGGGCGCTTCTGGTCCAGTCTCAATACAGCCCTCCTTGATACCGGGTCGGCCTACGGTCTCGCCCTGAGTTGCCTCCGGGCTCGCGGGGGGATCCTACCGGTCAGGCATTTTGCTGCTGCCTGCGGTTCACCGGTAGCAATGAAAAACAGATTATCATGGAAGTCAGTTCTGGACGGTCTGCTTCAGTACAAAATGGTCAGGTTCGTTACGTTACCAGGTTTGGGAGAGTGTGTGGCCCTGACAGAAAAAAATGATAACGGGTATCAGCGTGCGCTCCATCCCCTCAAAGCCAGGCTGCTTACAGAGTCCGTTCTGATGAAATCCCTGAGTCAGTGGGTCCGACATAACGGTATCATCAGTTACGACACGCTGCGCACACGGGAAGAACTCGATTCAGATCGGGCGCCCTGTGTGGCAAATTTTGATTTTGACGTCACTGCTGCATCCTATCTTAATCCTCTTCTGCAGTTCTCCCGGTCAGGGGAAATTCGGCCTGGTTTCTTTGTCTGCGACATGCTTCTGGGCTGTAAGCTCAGTCTTGTGCACCTCCAGCCCTTTATTACAAAATGTCGTTCAATAAACAGCCTCAGGAACAGCCCAAGATGCCTGTTTATGTTTGTTGCCGACGAATACAGCGAAGAAGCTTTTCTGGAAATGAAGCGTGCCGGGATAATACCCGCGACACCGGAGAATCTGTTCGGAAAAGACTTTGCTGATGCACTCTTTCAGTTACGGGATCTGGTTGGTTCAATAACGTTCAGCTTAAAAGATAATATAGTCGCAATAGATGACATCATGTCCAAGCTTGAGAGTATTGCCGGAGTAACCAGTCAGCTACAGGGGGATTTATTTGAATATATTGTCGCTGAGACCGTGCGCATAAATAGTAATGATGTTGAGGTTGGTAAAATATGTAAGTCAGAGAGGAAGGGGACTGCAGAATGCGATGTCCTGAGCCGACAGGGAAATGCAAAAATCACCTTTATTGAATGCAAGGGTTATAAGCCCTATTCGACAGTGAAACATGAAGATGTGAAAAGATGGATTGGTAAACAGGTGCCGGTATTCTTCGATTATGCCAAAAGGGAATACCCCAATGCTGAAATTAATGTTGAGTTATGGACTACTGGAAAACTCGGCGATGATTCCAGAGAGTCTCTTCGTAAATTTCAAGAAAACAACTCAACTAATCAGCGTTATAATATAACCGTCATAGAGCCGCATGAGGTCCGGATAAGAATAAAGGCGACCTGGAATGACGCTCTTATCCGGGTTTTTGAAAAGCATTTCCTCAGCTATCCGGAAAAAATCGTTCGCCGTAAACATGTTCCCGAACCGGTCAGACTTGCAGGTCACGATGAGGCAACAGAATTCGACTTCTGATGCGGTATACCTGTTTAATCAAAGAGAAATGTTATGGACTACACAAAAAATCAGCATGTACTTTCACAGTGGGTGCTACGTAACTTTCGCAGCGATGACACAGCCCTGTCTGCAAAAGAAAAGCAGCGAGTATGGTGTCACACCGTGTATATAACGCCTGATAAAGAAAACGTTCTCCACACGCAACCTCTGCCAATATCCAGTGTGGCAGTATCGAAAAACTGCTTTCGTCTTATTGATGCTGAGACAGGACAGCCTTTCGATATTGAAGAAGAACTGGGTGTCTACGAACGTCTGACAGCCGGGATCGTGAACGATATCATTCATGAGCACAATTTCTCACGCCTTCGTCACGCACAACCTGATGATTTCCCGGTAGAGAAGCTCACCAGTTTCGCTGTCATGCAGTTAATGCTCAATCTGCACAACCCGCAAAATAAAAACCCGTTTAAGCATGAAATGCTTGAACAGTTCCATTCTGATATACAGGACCATTTATCTGAATACGTCCATTCTATAAATCAGTTACCCCACACTAACCCGGAGTTAATGGATGACCATTTCTATAGTAAAATCCTGCGTATTGCAAACTCAGCCTCTTCCGGTGAGGATAAAAGCAGATCGCTGTTTGTGCTATTTGGTCTTTTATCCATACTGAATAAGCCAACCCTTTACGATAAAATTAATAAATTAAGAAATGTTATTTTTGCTGGTATCCATACAATTGAGGTCATCCATACAGGTCATGACTTCGACAGCACCGAACCCAGACCTGCATTCGCAATAGCCCCCAATATATTTTGTCTTTATAAAGATGAAAACAGAATTTATCTTCCGTTGTCCCATAACTTTACCCTGTGCTTCATCACTGGCGAACCATCACATTTCAGACCCCGAATGAACATCTTCTCCCCTCGCCCCGAACGGCTGAAATGCTGCCATGATCGGAGCCTTAATTTCTTTAAAGTCTCTTTTGATTATATAGATAATGTCATGACGACTATCGATATGTACAATGTAGGTAACTCCAGCACCTTTTATTCTGCATATCAGTTAAGCAAGCTTGAAGAATATCTGGATAAGCAGGACCAGGATCCTGACTATTATCATACGCCAGAAAATCCTGTTCTGTGGCAGCCAGCGCAGGCTGATTCATTATGAATACTGATAATAAACAGTACATCCGGGAGCTGATCGAGGCCGGAGAGTTTAACGGCTATACGCTGGTCAGTGGAGAAAACTGGAAGCCACCCACGGTGGACGATATCGCAGTCGTCCGTGGGCTGATCCCCCTGACTGATATCCGGCTGGCCAACCGGCTGGATGTAGATGAACGCACCATCCGCAAGTGGAAAACCGGCCAGACCCGGATGGTGTTCACCACCTGGTGCTGCCTTTGCTGGGTGGCCGGACTGGGGATGCCGCTCGATAACATTATCAGTGGCTGAAAATCCGCTTCCGGATGCGTCTGAGAATGAATCGTCTCTGGTATCGCCATTGTGAGCGGTAAATATGGGGCAGGCGGTCATAGTTCTTCCAGAACAAGGTCCAGCCTTTATAGGCACCAACAAATAGGGCAATGAGAGAGCCAGTTTTTAAGAGGCCATAGACAACGGCCATGAGAAATACAGTCATACGATGTTCCTTAAGTAAAACTGTATTTAGGAAATCTGATGCGGCCTTTAAGGCCGGCTGATGAAAAAGGACTGAAAAAAGTTTACCTGGCCTATTTGTTGCTATTAAATGCTCACGCGGTCATGAATTTTGCTCCTCAGGCAATAATCCCCAGTTCACAACAATCCGCTGTTTTTAGTGACTCTCCGGCAATAATTCTTGTTCTCTCCACCGCAGATCCGAAAACTCATTGTTCCGGATCTGCTTTCCGGCCTCCGGTGCGCAGCGGCCCGGAAACACAAGATGTAGCGGTGTTACCAGCTGAGGATGACGCTATATGTTGTGTCCCTCCCCTGCCCCGCGACCGGCCGCTCACCACCGGAAAACGCCGCTTTGCTTATTCTCTCACCGTGGTACACTTCCGGAAACTTCGTAAAGCGCGAAAAGTCGGATCCGGACGGAACGGCCGTCCTGTAATTTAACGGCGTGGCTGTATGGCTGCTTGTTATCTCTAAGGTGATTATTTTGTATGTGAATTTCACGAAGTGAAATTAATGGCGACATAACAGTATGTTTCAGGCGGGCGTGAGTCAGCTGCATCCTTACGCTATACTGATATGCATATCATCAGTATGTATTCCGGAGTGCATTATGAAGCAGCGCATCACTGTCACCATAGACAGCGACAGTTATCAGTTACTGAAATCCGCAGACGTCAATATCTCCGCCCTGGTGAACAGGGCCATGCAGAATGAGGCCCGTCGTCTGCGTTCCGAACGCTGGCAGGCTGAAAATCAGGAAGGGATGGCCGAGGTTGCCCGCTTTATTGAGATGAACGGTTCATTCGCCGACGAAAACAGGGACTGGTGAGATGCAGTTTAAGGTTTATGCCTATAAAAGAGAGAGCCGCTATCGTCTGTTCGTGGATGTGCAGAGTGACATCATCGATACCCCCGGGCGACGGATGGTGATCCCGCTGGCCAGCGCCCGGCTGCTGTCGGATAAGGTTTCCCGTGAACTCTATCCGGTGGTGCACATCGGGGATGAAAGCTACCGCCTGATGACCACGGACATGGCCAGCGTCACGTCCTCCGTCACCGGGGAGGAAGTGGCCGATCTCAGCCACCGGGAAAATGACATCAAAAATGCGATAAACCTGATGTTCTGGGGAATTTGACAGCCTCCCCGCCCTGAAAGACATCGAGGATGTCAAAACGAAGCATTGCCGCAGAGCTTAACCCTCAGCATGAACTGCCCTCCGGAGCGGATGCCCTGCAGGCTTTCGCGGGGTCAGCTTAAACGAACGGTTCACACAAACACCCTTAAGTCAGTAAAAGGAAACCAGATGAACAGAACTGATGGCGAACCAGAGACAGACGTGATGGCCACCGCTTTCAGCACCATGCGCAAGTACGGCATGAATATCATCACCGCCACGCAGCATATGGATATTAATGCTTACGTGAAATCCGATCCGCGGATGCCGAGAACGCGGCTGCGTCGTTACCTGGGACAGTACGGCCTGCGCGGTGAGGCCCTGAGCGCGGAGGTAAGACGTATCGTCGCTGGCCCTGAACGACCAGATAACACGCTGAAAGCCGGAATCTTCTATACGTGGCCCTATGGCTGGGAGCCTGCGGATTTCACGCCAGTGATGAGGCGCATTTTCAAGGGAAAGCGCACCCGCCATGTGATGTTGTTTGATGAACTGCCTCAGCTGTTTGGCAAGAATGACTATTGAACCGGATACTATTTTTGAGGCGAGGTATGGGTACACCAACATTTAGCTCATTTAACGATGTGGTCCGGGAGCTTGAGGATGTATATGGCCACCAGGAGCTGTGGCTTTATTCTGGCCTTAATGAGGACAGCCCCATCGAGACAGCCCGCAGGCGTCAGAAATGGCGATCTCCAAAAATTCTCAAACGAAACGGCAGAATGGTGGCAGAACAATCAGGCCAGCCTGATTTCTGGGTGCTCACGGGTGACTACCATCTGCCGCAGTCTGAACACAGCGCTCCGCCGTGGAAAGCCTGCCTCATCAATAAGGTCTTTAAAGTGTATTGTTCACTTCACTGTTAGGGAAAAAAACATGACCGACTGTGTTACCCGGACTGGTGACGACAAAACAATGTGGCTCGTGACATTGCCGGAGATCATTACAAATAACAGTACCCGCCAGGAGGAAAATCTGGTCGTTATTCTGAGCAGGGAGGAATCGTGGGGGCCAACTTCTGACCATTTTCCCGACGGATTGTACCGGGTCTCCTGCATAATGACACTGTACCTTGCCGATACCGAACTGACGAAGACTCAGACTTTCACTGCAATCTACTGGCCTCAACAGAAGGCCCTGCATCTGTTTACAGATGAGTTCAGACTGGAACGCCGCCTGCAGGGACTCGGCCTGGGTAGCTGGATCACGCAGCAGTTTGTTCTCTGGGCCAGAGGCCTTCCGCCAGCAACCCTGGTTTTGCCGATTGAAATTTCCCGGGTTGATGAAGAAAACGAAGAAAACAAGATCCGGAGGGACAGGCTGTGGCACGCAATGGGTTTCCGGTTCCCGGCGGGGGAAACCAGCTCAATGCCGCTGCGGGCAGACGAACTGCAGTTGCCACGGGGCAGGTGCTCAACGCTCCGGGTGGAGCCCCTGGTATCCGCGGTACGCCGGCTGGAAGACTGTTATCGCGGGCTGCAGGAAAAAATCGTGCAGCTCGAAGGCAAAAAACGGTCGCAAAAACAGTTAATTACTTCACTTAAGAATCGTCCATTTTATCATCTGTTGCACAGGAAAGAGGGCCAGCTCCCGGACGAGAAATGTGACGCCCTGCCGCTGCGGGCAGAAAAACTGTCTCTGCCGCAGAGCGGGGATTCAGACCTGGAGGTGGCGCAACGGGCAACCGGGGTCATCCGGCTGGCTACCCTGTGTGCTCAGTCGCAGAAAAGAATCCTGGAGCTGGAAAGGGAGCTTGCCTCGCAAAGTGAGGAGCTCGTTGACCTGCAGGCACATCCCTTTTTTAACCTGCGGGATAAATACCGCGGCCAGATCCTGTTCTGGGGATGGGGGATGGGTTTTCTGTGCTTTATCTACTGGATGTTGGTGTCATGAATGTTCCCGTTCCATAGCCACCCACTGAAGAGGAGTGAAACCTGTGCCCGAAAATATCGTGTCTACCGTCATTGACGGGGTAGTTTTGTTTGTGACTTCGTCTGTTTTCTGGCTGGCCGTCGCTGGCTGGTTAGTCATCCTGACTCCGGTAATATTACGAAGAAAATTCTCGGCAAAGAAAAAAATTAACAGAAATTATGAATAACCTGGTTCCAGTTGGATCTCCGGCATCTCCCGGAACATTGCTCCCGGTGGCCATCGATTACCCTGCCGCCCTCGCCCTGCGCCAGATGGCGCTCGTGCAGGATGAACTGCCGAAATACCTGCTGGCGCCGGAAGTCAGCGCCCTGCTCCATTACGTGCCGGATCTTCACCGCAAGATGCTGCTGGCGACGCTGTGGAACACCGGCGCGCGCATTAATGAAGCGCTCGCGCTGACCCGGGGGGATTTTTCGCTGGTGCCGCCGTATCCGTTCGTGCAGCTGGCCACGCTCAAGCAGCGCACCGAGAAAGCGGCCAGGACGGCAGGTCGTGCCCCCGCAGGCAGTCAGGTCCATCGTCTGGTTCCCCTTTCCGATCACCACTATGTCAGCCAGCTGCAGATGATGGTGGCCACCCTGAAAATTCCGCTGGAAAGACGAAACAAGCGCACCGGCAGAATGGAGAAGGCACGTATCTGGGAGATCACAGACCGTACCGTGCGCACCTGGCTTAGCGAAGCGGTGGAGGCCGCAGCGGCCGACGGGGTGACGTTCTCAGTACCGGTTACCCCCCATACGTTCCGTCACTCCTACGCGATGCATATGCTGTACGCCGGCATACCTCTGAAGGTTTTGCAGAGCCTGATGGGCCACAAATCGATCAGTTCCACGGAGGTCTATACGAAGGTGTTTGCGCTCGATGTCGCGGCACGGCACCGGGTGCAGTTTGCTATGCCGGAAGCTGAAGCTGTTGCGTTGATAAAAAAGTTAACCCCAAACCAATCTACATAGGTCAACTATGGGTAATACCCCAGGTTTCGACCTAAAGTAGTTCTTGTGTGGGAAACAGTCCAAGCTTAATGGGGGCTTATCCAGCCTCACTTTTTACAGCTTTCAATCACATTAATTATGTTCAGAAAGGCCCTCATTGCCCTAAAGAAAAAAAATGCAGCCATGAAAATAAGGAATAATTGAGATACAACTCCTGCTAAATCATGGTTGCTACCAGCCACTGATAGCAACGTAAATAGTAATGCAAGCGAAAAATGTAAGGCGATTGTAGTATTTGAATTCATGTATATCCCCTTATGTATAGGACTGAGGCCATCCGCAAATTTTCACTATCGCGAAGTTGTTGCCTCGATATAAAAGGTGTTACCACCCTGAACAAGATAACAAGATAACAAGATAACAAGATAACAAGATAACAAGATAACAAGATAACAAGATAACAAGATAACAAGATAACAAGATATTATCGTTGTTTCGCTTCTGCGATTAATCTGGATATCTCTGTTTTTGATAAACTTTTTAGTGCCTCTACCGCTGCCCTGACTACGTCAGAACGATTCACTCTGCTTTTACCTGAAATCATTTCACCCGTTATAAGATCATCAATGTCTTTTAAGTTTTCTTCAAAAAAGGAAATGCTCACTGGTTTTGCTTTACTTACAGCCAATGGTCTCTCTGAAGTCACTTTGGTATTATCAATACCAGCAGTACCACCGTTAATAAACGCTGCCTCATCACGAGATGGAGTATTTGCTCTATTTCTCACAGAATAACCTCTTTAACTAACGATTCGATTTCTTGTTGTGCTTTGTCATTTTGCGTTTCAAAAATTGTCATTGATTCTGCCCAGGCATCTCGATGCGCTTTTCGATCACAAACTCGGGAACTAGCCAGACGCATTTCAGGATAATCCTTGAGTACGTCAGCTGCCTGATTTGCTTCATTGACAAACATGTTCGTGGGCGTCATGTTTAAAACGAGATATCCCCGGACGTCCTCATTAAAATCTTTTGCTGCTGTAAAAACAGAGCATGTATGAGGCACTACATCCAGGTCCATCTGAGAAGGCCGCAACGGAGAAATGAATACGTCAGCGGCCATCAACCCACTACGCATTTCTGCACTGTCGCGGCCAGCACAGTCTGCGATGACAAAGTCATAAGATTTCTCGTGTTCCTTTAGCATGGCTTTGATGTTGCCTGTTGCGCCAGTAACCGGAATATGGGGAAGATCTTCAGGACGATTGTTGTACCAGGTCAATACAGATTTCTGGTCATCTGCGTCGACAATGATCACTCTATTGCCCAGTGACATCAGATACGCAGCTATAGATACCGCCAGTGTACTTTTACCAACCCCACCCTTTTGACTACCCAATACTATTATCATCATAGCCTCATATTAAGTTGTTAAGTTAACAACTTAATATTGCCAAACAGGCGACAATATTGCAATTTCTTTATTAAGTTAATATCTTGTTAAGTTGTTAACTGTGTGATTTATAACTGAATTGTTTTTGTATCTTAACAAATTAGTAAGATGTTAGGATAACAAGATAACAATATAACAAGATAGCAAGATAGCAAGATAGCAAGATAGCAAGATAGCAAGATAACAAGATAACAAGATGGCAAAGTGGTGCCTTTATCCGAAATCCCCATAGAACCACATAATGCGGCTTTCAACTCCAGGCTACCTTTAGGGAGGGTAGTATCAACCAGTTATGACCGCGTGAAGCAAAAAGTGGGGCGTAGTGGGAAGCCTTTGAATCTTCGGTGTGTCGAAGTGGGGAGTCGGTGAGACAAATTTGGTAAAAGGTGGTGAGAAGCGGGATAGCTTCTCACTTCTATCCAAAAAGGTGTGTTGAAGTGGGAAGGTGCGTAAGTATATACAGATAAAAACACACATTTAACAGGTTCTCATCCCGCTACAACACACCTATTAAGACGTTTAAGGCGAGGCTTCCCCCTACAACACACCTATCAAGATGTTTAAGAAGAGACCTCCCGTTTCAACACACCTTAATCGCGTTGCTTTCCCGTTTTGACACACCTTATACAGCTGTTCCTGGTTTCAGATTTGCTGAGCGACGGTGGATCAGAATGAAAGTCTCTTTACCTTTTTTGGTGATGCTGTGGTCAAGGTACCCAATATCCTGCAACTGCTTGAGGGCCAGTTTAATGATACGGTTCTGTTCCTTTACCGGAGAGAGCAATGAGAGCCTGTCTCGTATTCGTTTGAAAGATATGGGGACTGGGTTCGTAGGCAGGCTTTCGATGAAAGTATACAGGGCCTGAGCTGCTTCCTTTCGGGTTAAAGCGTTTATCGGTTTATGTCGTAGCAGAACAGTGTAATCAGTTTGGTAGAGTTCCCATAGTCGCTGATCAGCTTCAAGTTCCACCTGGTCGTTTGCAAAATCCAGTTCACCTGTCTTAAGCAAACCTGTTACGGAAACTTTTTGAAGGCCCTCTGAGTCGCTACGGGTAAAGGTAATGGTCTTGCCACGTATCCTGGTCAAAGCTTCTGAAATACTTTTTCTAAGACGGGAATCGAATCTCTTAGACTCAAAGCGGCACATTCCAGCAAACTCATGAAAAGTAAGCTTAATGCTGTTGGTTTTTAAACCGTACTTACTGAAAGCTTCTATGATACCGACCCATACCTTGAAGTCGATGGCCATACTCAACCGTTCACCGGTTATACGAATATCGTCGTACCCCTCCCGCCTTGAGAATTCCAGATCCTTGAGAACAGAGGTCGCATCGATTGATGTTCTGGTGCCCTTTGCAGGCCTGCTTGAAGGAACAAAAACATTTAATCTCATCAGGGCTACAGGCTGAACTGTGGCCTTACTTGTGACGGTGAGTTTATTGTTAACACTTTCACAATCTGGACCTATAACCTCGCCGATATAAACATTCTCATTCATATAGTTATATCCATTCATAGCATATGATCGATATGTGCCTAAATATTAACTATTTCCCGTTTCGACACACCTTTCTTCCCGATTCTACCCACCCTTACCCCGTTTTGACACACCTTTTTCCCGCTTCAGAACACCTTTTTCCCACTACGACACACCTGAAATCGCTACGAAGCCCGTAAACAAAGGTTTTGCCGCTAAAGGGATCAGTTTGGATCTATTTGGATAACTAAGGGTAAGTTATTGGATCTACTCAAAGGATATGTGGATAACTCATTATGGAATCTATAGAACTTAAGTGCGTAAGGTGCTTTAAAAGGCTTCAGCTCCCCTGGTGCTTCCTCGCTCACTCGCGGGCTTCGCCCTGTCGTTCGGCTGCGGCGAGCACTGCTGGCTCTCTCTGAAAGGCAAAATTTAACCGATCCTCGCAACGGGGATATCTCTCCAGCGAGTGGTGTACGCAGGGGAGAGCATATCGCGTTTCATTTGCCAGGATGGCGCAATTCCTCTACCGGCAAACCATACTTTACCCAGCCCTGAGTTGTTGATCCCGTCCAGAACCCTCATCAGCTCAGCACTGTGAGGGCGTGGCGGGCGTTCGTCAAACAGCTGCAGCTGCGAAACGCCGGAGCCGGTGAAGTCATTCAGCATAACTCCGGCTTTGGCATACCGGTGCCCATCCCTCCAGATACGCTCCAGAGCCATTGTGGCGGCTGCAATGATGTCCCTGGTGTCCTGAGTGGGCGTAAGCAGTTTTTCCGTAGCCACGTTGCCGTAGTAAGGCTCTTTAATGGCGAACGGAGACGTTTTGATGAAAACGGAAATATGCCGGCAATACTGGTGCTCTTTACGCAGTTTTTCAGAGGCCCGCTCTGCGTGCTGACAGATAGCCTGACGGAGTGACTCGTACTCCGTGATCTTCACGCCAAAACTGCGGCTGCAGACAATTTGCTGTTTCGTCGGAGGGGCTTCCTCAAGCGAAAGGCAGCTTTCCCCGTTCAGTTCCCGTACCGTTCGCTCAAGGACCACAGAAAAATTTTTGCGGATGAAGGCCGGGTTCGTCAGAGCCAGATCGAGCGCGGTTTTTATGCCCAGCACATTTAGCTTGCGTGCAATACGGTTACCCACCCCCCAGATTTCTTCAACCGGCTGCAGTGAAAGCAGTTTCCGCGTCCTTTGCGGATTTCCCCTGGTCAGCGCGAGTACGCCACGAAACTGTTTCCACTCTTTTGAGGCCCACTGGGCTGATTTTGCGAGGGTTTTCGTTGGTCCGGCGCCCACGCCAATGGTCAGGCGGGTACAGTCATACACGTGCTGACGCAGCTGCCGGCCGAAGTCCTCAAGCCCCATACAGTGCTCCACGCCGGTCAGGTCGAGGAACATCTCATCAATGGAATACTGTTCCACCCTGGGGGCCAGTTCCTCCAGGCAGTTCATCACGCGCGCCGACATCGAGGCGTAAAGTTCATAATTACTTGAAAACGCATATATTTTTTCCGGGTACCTTTCGTTTTTTATCTGAAACCACGGAGTTCCCATTTTGATCCAGGGCTTCGCCTCGGCACTGCGAGCGATTACGTTCCCGTCGTTGTTGCTCAGGACGACTATCGGCTTTCCTTTCAAATCCGGGCGGAAAACACGTTCACAGCTGGCATAGAAGCTGTTCACATCGGCCAGGGCAAACATCAGTACATCTCCCTCGGGCGGTGGATGATATGCGTGACAACGCCAAAGATATCCAGCTCGTCGGGATCAGGATAAATCGGCGACCAGGAGGCATTCATGGGCTGCAGCGTCAGTCGCGGCGTCAGCAGAAGCCGTTTCACCGTAAACTCCCCCTGTACGCTGGCGACAACGATATCGCCGTGCCGCGGCTTTTCAGCACTGTCCACAACCAGCAGATCGCCATTGTACAGACTGCCGTCGGCCATGCTGTCTCCGCTGGCACGCAGGTAGTACGTCGCGCTCGGATGCCGTATGCAGTAATCATGGAGATCCAGATCGGACTCGACATAGTCAGCAGCAGGGCTGGGAAAACCGCAGCTGGCCAGATCGGCAAACAATGGATGGGCCTGTGGCGGGAGTTCTTTCCCGGTGCTGAAAAGCTGTAGTTTCATCTTTCCTCCTGACACTCTAATTTTTACTGGTTATGCATACAGTATATTTAACAGCGTGACGATAATCCAGATCGCATGCCTTAAGAACATTTTGAGTAAATAAAGGTGTTCAAAATGCTTATATTAATCATTTTGATATTTTTATATTGCTCATATTGAGAAATGTTACTTTGTTTTTTTCATTTTGCTCTTATAATTGGTATCAAATTGAGTGTAACTAACGGAGCATATTGATGAATATTTACTGCGATGATGGTTCAACTAATGTTAAGCTGGCATGGTTTGAAGGCGATGAGCTTCAGACCCGGGTTTCTGCGAACTCCTTCCGGCATGGCTGGAAAGTGGCGGAATTCAGTGCGGCAACGTTCAACTATCAGGTGGGGACGCTGAAATACACCTGGGACAGCGTCAGTCGGGATGCCATCCCGACAACAAACGTGGAATATCAGTACGGTGATCTCAACCTGCTGGCCGTGCATCATGCGCTGCTGAACAGCGGACTGGAGCCGCAGCCGGTGAGCCTGACCGTGACGCTGCCCCTGAGTGAGTATTACGACGGGGACTGCCAGCGGAACGAGGAGAACATACGACGCAAACGGGAAAACCTGATGCGTGAGCTGGTTCTGAATAAGGGCAGGGCATTTACCGTAACGGACGTGAAGGTGATGCCGGAATCACTACCGGCAGCGTTCTCCCGTCTCGCGGAGCTGAAACCCGGCCCCGCTGAGACCACCCTGATTATCGATCTCGGTGGTACCACGCTCGATGCCGGTGTGATTGTCGGCCAGTTTGATGATATCAGTGCGGTGCACGGTAATCCGTCTGTCGGCGTGTCACAGGTCACCCGCGCAGCTGCAGGCGCGCTGCGTGCGGCAGACAGCGAAACCAGCGCCCTCATCGCTGACACTATCATCCGCAACCGCAATGATCGTCAGTATCTGCAGCGTGTGATCAACGATGCCGGTAAAATCGACGAGGTTCGGAACAAAATAACAGAGGCGATCACTTCCCTGGGGGCGCGTGTCACCAGTGAGCTGACGGCCTTCAGGAACGTTAACCGGGTATTCCTGGTCGGGGGAGGGGCTTCCCTCATAGAAGAAGCTATCCGTCAGGCCTGGCCTCTGGCTCCTGACCGTATCGAGGTTATAGGCGATCCGCAGATGGCGCTGGCCAGGGAGATTGCCCTTTACAATAAAGAGGACTAAACGTGCCGGACGGCCAGTATTCTTTCTATCTGCACAGCGACGATCGCACCGACATCGCGGCAATGGCAACCATCAGCACCATCTCACAGCCCCTGCGCGGTGAGTTCATCCGTACCGCCGCCACCGCCGGGGCGGTGGTATACCAGGTGGATGCCCGTTTACCGGCGCTGATCCCGGTGTTCTTTGCCGGGCAACTGAGCGCTGTCCGCCTTTGCGCCGTGATGGCCCTGGTCTCCGGAACCTGGTCCTCACTCACCGGCCTTCCGGATGAGCCCGAAAATGGTGAGGCAGCTCTGCCCGTGTCACCGGAGACAGAATACCAGCGCCGGCGTTACACCCTGACGCTTCAGAATGGCCGGAGTGGGGAACGGGTGGAAAGTGTGCTGACGGAAGCGTCATCCCGTCTGCGTGGGGATCTGCTGAGAAACCTGATTATCACCGGTCTTGCCCTCCACACGACGGCGCCTGAACTGCCGCGCCTGCTGGCCAGTATGCCGGTACCGCCCACCTCGGTCAGTGAGCTGCAGGCTCTGGTTCAGCAGATGGCCGGCACCGCTGACGTGAACAGGGCTGCAGCTGCAGTACCGGATACGCCGGCAGCATCTGCCGCGCCGGTGTCCGGGGCGGATACCCGGGAAATAAAGAAAAATATGCGGCGTGCATTCGGTGACTAACAGTACGAATCACATCCACTACTATACCGATTTCAAATGACTGGCATCCCAGGGAGGTTCTCATGTCACCAGGATTCAGAAATGTTCTCCGTCTCGCCCGCATTCCCGTCGACAGCAGTGAACCGGTGCGAAGAAAATTTGGCAGCCGGCTGATTGGCATTGTGACGGTATGTCTGCTTCCGCTTCTGGTTTTCGACGTTCCGCAGTGGGTTTTCATTTTGTCGCAGGTCATCTGGGGGGCTGGCGTCTATATTGGCCTGTCCCTGGCCGGGGATAAATCCCTGAACCGCTGATACAAACTTTCCGGTTGTTCAAAAAAAGAACAGACGTGGTGGCGTCTGTTCTCCCGCGCTTCTCCGTCGTTTGCCTTCAGGTTATCCACAATTTTAAGCCCCGGATTTGTGGACAGGTATGCCGGTAATTCCCCGTTCGCCTGGAGTTAACGCCAGCCTGCCGCACGCTGCCTGTTCATCGCGTCCGGTCTGGTACGGGACGGGCGGTTTTTCCGCTCCGGCCCGGCGTCGTTGAGAGTGTGCGCCAGTCCCTCGCCCTTTTAAGGAACGCCCTTCAAGCCGCTTTCGCGGCATATCCTTGCCGTCCAAAAGACGGACGGCTGCGGTATTCCACGGTCGGCCTGACCCGTGACCGGACGCGATGAACAGGCAGCGTGCGGCAGGGAACGGTATCGCGGTGATGCCTCCTGCCCCCTCAGACTACAGGAGTGCTGCCATGTCCAGATTCATTCTCGGGAACTGTATTGATGTGATGCGCGGATTCCCCGACCGTGCCGTGGACCTTATTGTGACCGATCCGCCTTACCTCGTCGGTTTTAAGGACCGTCAGGGCAGACAGATTGCCGGGGATGTGACGGACGAATGGCTGCAACCGGCCACGCTGGAGATGTACCGCGTCCTTAAAAAAGACGCACTGATGGTGAGCTTCTACAGCTGGAACCGTGTGGACCGCTTTATGGCCGCGTGGAAGGCGGCAGGATTCTATGCCGTGGGCCAGCTTGTGTTCACCAAAAACTATGCCTCCAACCGTCGTAACGCCAGGGCCCGACGCGGATTTGTGGACTACTGCCATGAAGGGGCTTATGTCCTTGCCAAAGGCCGCCCCGTGCCGCCCCTTAAACCGCTGCCGGATGTGCTGCCCTTCCCGTATACCGGTAATACCCTGCATCCGACGCAGAAACCGGTGGAGGCGCTACAGCCGCTGATTGAGTCATTCAGCGCCCCGGGCGCGATTGTTCTCGACCCGTTTGCCGGAAGCGGTTCGACCTGCGTCGCTGCATACCGTGCCGGACGCCGCTATATCGGCATCGAAATGCTGGCGCAGTACCACCGGGCCGGAACCGAACGACTGGCCGCCATGCACCGGGCCGTAAATACCCCGGCGGCGAACGATGAATGGCTCCCGGAGGCCGCGTAATGAATTACGACGGACACGAAGCCCTGCGCCGCGATATGGCCGGGCTGGCGAACAATCTTTGCGACCTGAAAACCACCCTGAAAGTGCTGGAAGACACGTACCACTACCGGTACGACGGACTGGCGGAACGGCTTGCCGGTATCAGTCTGCGACGTCTCAGCGTCCTGATGGATGAGGCGTTCAATATTGCACTGATGCTCGATGAAAGCTTTCTGGATTGAGGAGAGAACATGTACGGAACCCGTGAAGATCTTTGCAGGATGCTGAATGAGCAATATCCCGCAGAAACCCCGCTGAACCTGATTATCTGGACCCCGGCGGATATTGAAGCACTGGCTGACGGGATGGAATATTCCTTTTCAGAACATGACGTAAGGGCAGTACTGGAACGCATGGACACTATACCGGAAGAACAACGGCTTGAGTCGGGCGTGTCAGCCGGCCTGGTGATGGCACTGATAGACCAGGTGAAAGAGAACGGGCAGAGGGTGACTGTGCCGGTTGACCTGCTTGAAACCCTGCTGATTACCGCCGAACAGGCATTGTGGGACAGGGAATGGACCGCACGGGATCGCAATCTCCCGGTGCCGGAAAGCGTAATGCGCCGCCTGGCGGATACAGCAAAAGTGCGGGCATTACTGAAAAGCTGACAGCAGATCGCCCCGCCACGCGGCGGGGTGATATAACCCGGACAGAGACGATAATGATGAAAAAAGAAACCCTTAACACGCTTATTCTGCGTCACGGCGACCGGATGCTGCGCCAGGCTGGCTGGCCCGACACTGTTGATATGGCGCCCGTCGCCCCCGAAACCGTACCCGGCTGGCTTGCCGCCTGCGGCTCTCTCAGTGGCGTGGAAATCCTCACGCTTACGGAACAGCTTTGTCAGCCGCTGACGTATGGCCGGGCAGCGTTGTTGCTCGCCAGCGCCCGGCGGCTGGCGGGAACCCCGGCTCGTCTGCATCTCTTTCCGGTGCAGGCATATCCGCATCCGGAGCGGCTGGCTGACTGTCAGGTTATCCGCCTGCCTTACGCTCAGGAGTGGCTGACAGCGGCGGAATGTGACGATCTGCTGGCCTTCCTGAAAGCCTCCCTCACGCAGATATCGGAAATCGTCCACCGGGATACGAAGCGCATCGCCGCCGCGCTGACGCCGTCCGTCACTCCCCGTCTGATGGACAGGCGGATCGGTGACTGGCGCTTGCTGGCCGTGGAGTATGATCATGATAACTGCCTGGACGAAGACGAAACCGACAGGCTGGATCAGGTCCTCGATGCCATTCTTATTCGCGATGCGCGATTCTGCCCGGTCCTGCTCACCCTGGTTAACGAGCGGGAGGAAACTATCAGGAGCGCAGGGGTTATCGCTGATCAGCTGCGTTTTACGGACACTCCGGTCCGGCGCTGGTTTGATCGCCGGGTTTTAAGGGAAATGGTGAGAGAGGCCCGCGCCAGCAGAACTCAGGAGTGACAGCCCGGAGCGTCAGGGGAGGGGGACCCTCCCTTGTCAGCCTGCCGGCACAGGAGGTGTGGTGCGATAAGGATGTCGCCGTGCCGGCTCCGCGTCCACCCGGCCCGGTTTCCGGGCCTTTTGGGTGAACACAACCCTCTGTTATCGCCGTGCCGTGTGCTGGCTGTGCCGTGCCTTCACTTTAGCCCGGCAGCCGCAGAGGCTGGAGTTCGCTGGCGCCGCCATCCCCGGATAAGGCAGTCGCCGGCTTGCCGTTGCCGCCGGCTCCGCTTCACCCGGCCCCATCCCTCCGGTCCGTGGCCTTATTACTGCGTCTGTCGCGTTGCGACATCTGCTTCCGCTTTTCTCCCGGTGGTCAAAAAACGGGGGAGAGAAACCCTGTATTCAACCTCCTGCATCGCGACGGGTAGTGCCGTGCCTTCACTTTAGCCCGGCCGCTGCAGATGCAAGGGTGCGCTGACGCCGCCATCCTCGCCCGGTCGCAGGTTTTTTATGATGCTCGCCGTTCTTCCCGTCGTTTTCTCGCTCAGGTTTCGCTCGAAAACCGTCCAGACCAGCTTCGCGCTATATCTGCGCTGCGGCCTCCGGTGTCGCCCCTGCATCTTCCGCTTTTCGCCGGGCTGTCGTGTCGGCACGGCACAACCCGGTGCCGCAGTCTATGTGATTACGGAGGTTTATCCATGCAGTATGTGAATACATGCCCGGTCCTGAATGTTGAGGAGTCCGACCGCCTGTCTTTTATGCCGTACCTGTTCGGCACGGATTTCATGCTCGCGGAATTACAGGTGTACGCTCTGGCCAAAAAATGGATGCCCGAATATGAGGGCGGCTTCTGGCATTTTATTCGCCTGCCGGAGGGGGGCGGCTACATGATGCCGGATTGTGGCCGGGTACATCTGGTCAGTAGCGAAAACTGGTTTGATCGCACTGTCAGCGCCGACGCGGCGGGCATTATTCTGACCAGCCTGGCGATTAATCGCCGTCTGGCGGCCCATCATGACAGCAGTAACCCGGCGCTGACTCGCCTTTATATGCTGCGTGATGCCCAGCTCTGGAATCACATCACCTTTCACCCCGAATGCAGTGCTATTTACGCCGCGCTGGACTGATTAACGACCGGGGCGGTTACACCGCCCCGCAGGGAGACAAAAATGACTTCATCAGTAACCGTTCCGGCCGTCTACGTGGGCACATATCACCAGTACAACGGCGGCAGTATTTTTGGCAAATGGTTTGATTTAACCGACTTCGACGACGAAGACGAATTTTATGACGCCTGCCGGGCGTTGCATGCCGCCGAGGATGACCCCGAGTTTATGTTTCAGGACTGGGAAGGGATCCCGTCTCAGTTTGCCTCTGAATCCTCTGTTAAGTGGGCGTTTATCGAGGCATTCCGGCAGGCGCAGGACGAAGGACGCGCTGCCGCGTTTGTGGCCTGGGCGGACTATACCGGCGAGTGCGACTATGACGCCTTTGATGAGGCGTATTGTGGCGAGGCTGAAAGCGAGGCGGATTTTGCTTATGGCTTTGTGGAGGATCACGGCCTGTTAAACGAGGTGCCTGAATCCCTGCGCGTCTATTTCGATTATGAGGCTTATGCGCGGGATCTGTTCAGCAGCGGCTATGTCTTCCATGAAGGCTATGTATTCAGCAACTGATTACTATCCGGCGGGGAAGCCCGCCGGTTAAGGAGAAAGCACATGAAACTTGCACCACAAAGCCGCGATATCCTGCGACAGTACAAAGCCCTGATTAATGCCCGCCGCCGCGATGCCGGTCAGCGGGAACTGACCACTGCGCAGGTGATGGATGAAATCTGCGAATACATGACCTGTCAGTGCGCCGTCTATATTGGCGGCCATTTCATTCTTCAGGGGGGAAAGGCACGATAAATCACAGGGCAGGGGGGAACCTCTGCCGCTTCCGGCCGCGCGAAAACCCGGGCAGGCTGCGCCTGCCGGAGAGAGACGTCGCCGCGCCTCCGGCGCCGCGCACTCTCCTCTCCGTTGTCAGTCGCTGTTGCCCCGGAATTCGCGTATTATCAGGGATATCTTCCTGTAAAGCAGACCGGTAAAGCATATGTCAAAGTGGAATATCGCCTCTTTTTCAAAGGAGGAGCAGGATAAAGTTGCCGTCGATAAGGTGGCTGCTGCTGTTGCCTGGCAGGAGCGCATGAACAAGCCCGTCGTGCCGGAACTTGTTGAACGGGAACAGCCTGAACACCTGCGCGAATATTTCCATGAACGGCTCCGCGTACATCGACTGAACAGTCAGCAGCTGCCGCGCGCAAATGCGCCCGAATATAATAAACCCGGAGATGAGCAGCAGAAGTGATTCTTATAGTCAGTGTGTCCAGGGAGGAAATTTTATGCGTATGTCTCTGATGTTTGCAGCCGTGACGCTTTTAACCGGTATTAACCTGTTTTTTATTCCGTTTCAGCCTGTTCCGGCTCTGTGGGGGGCTATCCTGGCCGTTGCTTTTGTTCTGATTAATGTCGTGGCGGATAAGCTGCGCCTCTGGAGTGGCATTGCGTGGATTATCGTTGCCGGCATCATCATAACGCTGATGCTGAAGGGGAAAGAGCCGGGTGACGAATTACGCGGGTTGATCACCGTTTTTGCTTTCCTGGCTTCGGCCTGGTACTGCGTTGTACAGTACAGAAAAGAGCAGGGCGAATCTCAGTCCTGACCTGACCGGTACCCTTCATCTTGCTGCTGCTCTTCCTCTGGCTTTGCCTCACTTTCCTTTCACACAATCTGCTCCGGGGCCACCTTCGGCTCCTGACCCGCTGGCGCGGTTCAGTCGTCGAGCCACACTCCGCTAACCGCGAAAAGACGCGGTAAGCTCCGCCGAACCCGCTACGCGGTTTCGGGCCTGGCGGCTAGTGTCTGATGTCTGACGTCAAGGTCAACGGCAGCGCTTGCTGCGACCGTCCCGGTCGCGCCGCTTTCACCGTGCCGGCGAAGGACTGCCGGCACTCTGCGGGGCAACGCCGTTTCGCGCCCGCGCGTTCCGTCGTTGCGGCGGGTGCCTGCTCCTTTCCCCTGGTACCCGTATCACCCGTTTGAGTCCATTCGCCGGGGCTGAGACAAGCACAACCCGTCTTGCTGTCCAGGGGACGGCAGGGCCTTTCGCAATAAATTTTTCCCGGCCATTCCGCTGCCGCTTCATTAGGCCGAAAAAAATTTCCCGCTCACCCCCGGACATCTGCACCGGGCCGTGCTCGTTTACGCCCTTGCGGCGAACGGCTCTCAAACGGGTGAAGGTTATATCCAGGGGGCAGGTTCAGCAGGTCCCCGCACAAAGTCAAAACCGCGGCCCCGGCAACTCAACGGGTGATGTTCTTTAAAAATCAGGAAAAAGAAAAATGCAGGATCCTTCATTGCGAACGTATCGGATCGCATTTCTGGGAAGCAATGCCAGCGGCAATCTGCCGATGTTTACCCGGGTGCAGGCCACGACCGGAAAACGGGCGATAAAAGCGTTTATTGAACGCTGTGAACCCGTCAAAGGCTGGTTTCTGGGCGAACCGGAAGACATTACCGATCAGCTTAAGAAGGAGGAAGAAGAAGCGGGAAGCAAACCGCAGATATGAAAAAAGCAGGGTAAACCCTGCTTCTCCCACGCCGTAAAAATCGCACGAACGGTTTTTCCGGCTTCGTTAACTACCATAAGGAGTCAACTCTATGATCGTTTCTATTTTTTCACCTTCCGCAGGCGCTGTAAAGCCCCGTCGTCATTCGCGCATTCTGCGCGCAGATATCACCGCACCGGAGATTGATCCCGCTCTCAGAGCTTTCGGGCGTCATATCGCCAGAAGTCACCGCAAAGGGCGCGGTGTCCACATCCCCGCGATGAAAAATACCGCCCTCGGGCAGGTACTCCGCACGCTGGAACTGAAACGCGCATTTAACTGATGAGGTGAGCCGCCCCGCGAGGGGCGGCAACTGCAGGAAGGAGAAAACACAATGGCACCGACTACCGCACAGATCACGACGGAAAACACCGCAGGCCAGACTTACCGGGAAACTTATTCACCCGATGATAATAAATTGCGACTTTACGCATCATTACGGCTCGATGAAGAAACGTATTCCCTGATCAACAAAGCAGGCTTTCGCTGGGCGCCCAAACAGGAACTTTTTGTGGCGCCAGCCTGGACGCCGGGGCGGGAGGATGTCCTGCTTTCCCTCGCCGGTGATATCGAGGACGAGGACAGCACCCTGTTTGATCGCCAGGAGCAGCGCGCCGGGCGGTTCAGTGACTACAGTGACCGGCGGGCGGTTGAATCGGAGCAGGCGCTTGCGCATGTTGATTCGCTGGCATCGGCTGTCCCGCTGGGACAGCCGATCCTGGTAGGCCACCACAGCGAGCGCCGCGCGCGCCGGCATGCGCAGAAAATTGAGAACGGCATGAAACGTGCGGTGATGCTGTTCGAGCGCGCCGAATACTGGGAACAGCGCGCGCAGGCCTCTCTGCGGCACGCGAAATACAAGGAGCGTCCGGATGTGCGTTACCGCCGTATCAAAAAAATCGAGGCGGAATTACGCAAGTCCCAAAAGCACATTGCCCGGTCTGAAAAGTATATGACGATGTGGCGTGCGCAGACGCTCGATCTGAAAATGGCGTTACTGGTCAGTAATTATGATCATATTCATGCCTGCTTCACGCTCGACAAATACCCCCGCCCGGCAGAGAAAAGCCAGTATGAGGGCTCGATGTCTCTCCATTCTGCCCTGTCTGAGGAGATCATTACTTTTGAACAGGCGCGTGATATTGCGATCCGCTGTCATGAGCGCACGATTAACCACCAACAGCGCTGGGTGAATCATTACCAGAACCGCCTGGCCTACGAACGCGCGATGCTCAATGAAAACGGTGGCGTTGTCACCCGAACACAGGAATTTGAACCAGGCGGGCAGGTACTGAGCCGGGGAGAATGGTTAACCATTCTCCGGGTTAACCGGAGTAAGGGGGAGGTGAGTTCAGTCGAAACGCCCGGTTATCGCTTTCTGGGCTACAGCGGCACGATGAAACTCACGCCCGACCGTATCACGGACTACAAAGCCCCGACAGCGGAGGAAGCCAGCAACGCGAAGAAAGCGGCGAAGCGCCCACCGATCGTCAATTATCCGGGGGAAGGGTTCCGGGAAATGACAAAAGCCGAGTGGGCGAAATTACCCGCTGATTATAAAGGCGTGCGGGCTGCTGCAGAAACCGAAACACACGGCGCCTATCGCTTCCGCCGGTGCATGACGCACGGTTGTACGCTCGTGAATGTGTATATCACAGACATGAAAACCGTTGAAATTCCGAAAAAATAACAGGAAGGCTCCCCGGCATCTTGCCGGGGAGGTCAGGGAGTACATTCATGCATCATGACCTTAAACACCGTATTCAGGCGATGCGGGACAAACTGGAAGGGCGCGCCCCTGTCGCTGAAATTCAGGGTAGCTCGCAACTTTTTGTCACCCCCTCCCCGGAATGTCGCCGGCTGGTTGAGCTGGCTGATGTCCGGGAAACCGATCGCATACTGGAACCCAGTGCCGGAACGGGCGCCATACTGCAGGCGATCAGGGATGCAGTCCCCCGGGCGAAGTGTGACGCCGTGGAGCTGCACGCCGGGTTAGCCCGTCACCTGCAGGCGCATTTCCCGGAGGTCCGGATCTGGTGCGGAGATTTTCTCGAATATCATCCGGAGCGCCGGTATACCCGAATTATCATGAATCCGCCGTTTAATCGCGGTGATGATATCCGGCATATCCGGCGGGCATTAACTCTGCTTGAGCCTGGCGGGATTCTGACGGGCATATGTCTGGACGGGCCGCGTCAGCAAAAGGCGCTGGAGTCCCTGGCGGACGTCTGGGAGCCATTGCCGCGGGGAACATTCACGTATACCCAGGTAGCGACCGCCATTCTCAGAATAACCGTCTGATGACACGTTAAGCCGGCGGGGCACCTGTCCCCGTCTGGCCGCGCCTCGAAAGACCGCGCGCCTGCGGCGCCGGGAAAACCGGGCCGCGCTGACGCGCCGCCCGCATTTCCTTTCCGCGTCTTCCCTGTTTGCTGCCTGCTGTCTGTCTGCTTTCTCTTCTTCTTTCTGCTGTGATGCCTCTTTTTAACCCTTAAAGGCTTTAAAAGCACACCCATACTGGACACCTTCGGCTCCCGGCCAGCTGCGCTGTCCGGTCGTCGAGCCACACTCCGCTAACCGCGAAAAGACGCGGTAAGCTCCGCCGAACCCGCAAGCGGTTTCGGGCCTGACGGCTAGTGTCTGATGTCTGAAGTCAAGGTCAACGGCAGCGCTTGCTGCGACCGTCCCGGTCGCGCCGCTTTCACCGTGCCGGCGAAGGACTGCCGGCACTCTGCGGGGCAACGCCGTTTCGCGCCCGCGCTCTTCGTCGTTGCGGCGGGTGCCTGCTCCTTTCCCCTGGTACCCGTATCACCCGTTTGAGTCCATTCGCCGGGGCTGAGACAAGCACAACCCGTCTTGCTGTCCAGGGGACGGCAGGGCCTTTCGCAATAAATTTTTCCCGGCCATTCCGCTGCGCTTCATTAGACCGAAAAAAATTTCCCGCTCACCCCCGGACATCTGCACCGGGCCGTGCTCGTTTACGCCCTCGCGGCGAACGGCTCTCAAACGGGTGAAGGTTATATCCAGGGGGCAGGTTCAGCAGGTCCCCGCAAAACGTCAAAACCGCGGCCCCGGCAACTCAACGGGTGATGGTTTTAAAAGGCAAAACAACGGATTAAGGAGATTCATCATGGCAGCACGTGGCGTTAACAAAGTCATTCTGGTTGGACATCTGGGACAGGACCCGGAAGTGCGTTACATGCCCAACGGGGGCGCAGTGGTCAATCTGACGCTGGCCACGTCTGAAACATGGCGTGACAAGCAGACGGGAGAGATGCGCGAAAACACCGAGTGGCACCGTGTTGTCATGTTCGGCAAGCTCGCGGAAGTGGCGGGTGAATACCTGCGTAAAGGCGCACAGGTCTACATCGAGGGCCAGCTGCGCACCCGCAACTGGCAGGACGATGCCGGAGTCACGCGCTACGTCACCGAGGTGCTGGTCGGGCAGAACGGCACCCTGCAGATGCTCGGCGGCCGCCGTGAATCCGGAGTGCCTGAGAGCGCCGCGCAGCCGCAGAATACTGCCACCCCGGCACAACCTGCTCAGGCCGCAGCTAAATCCCCGAAAGCGAAGGGCGGTAAGAAAGGCCGTCAGGATGCCGCCCCGTCTCAGCAACCGCCTCAGCCACTCCCGGATGATTTCCCACCAATGGATGATGAAGCGCCCTTTTAAACCACGATGAAGACGCCCCGTTCAGGCGGGGCAGAAAAGGAGAAACACATGGACCATAACGTTTTGTCCCCGCTTGTATCCCTGCCGGATGGCACGTTTACCCGCGAGCAGGCTCAGGTTGTCGCAGCGCAGTATCAGAATGTGGCGATTGAAGATGACCAGGGGACTCATTTTCGCCTTGTCGTCCGTCATCAGGATGACGGCAGCATGATCTGGCGCGTCTGGAATTTTGAACCGGGCGGCGAGGACATGATGAACCGCTACATCCGGGACTACGGAGTACGCAAAACGAAGTAAGCAGTAAGAAGAAGGCCGGACAGGTGGGCTGTCCGGCAGACATTCATCAATAGCTAAGAGGTATCAATTATGTCTGCAACAGAGTCTAAGGTAAAAACTGCACCGAAAACCAGCAAAAAAACGCTTAAGTCTGCCGAAGCTGAGGCGCTTAAAGTGGCTCTCGATGCCGCACAGGTCGAGTATGTCCCGGTGACGGCACTGGTGAAGTCTCCCCTGAACGTCAGGACCATTCCCTATCCGGCGGAGAAAGTCTGTTCAATGGCAGATTCCATTGAAGCCATTGGCCTGTTGCAGAATCTGGTCGTGCATAACCTCCCGGATGGTCGCTGTGGTGTGGCTGCCGGTGGTCGTCGCCTGAAAGCGCTGCAGCTCCTGCAGAGTGAAAACCGTATCGATGCCGGATATCAGGTGATGGTGAAAAAGGTACCTGATGAACTGGCTGTTGCGGCATCAATGGCAGAAAACGAACAGCAGATGGCAATGCATCCGTCTGAACAGATCGCCGGGTTCCGCACACTGGCAGAGCAGGGGAAAACCCCCGCGCAGATTGGCGATTTACTGGGGTTCGGTACGCGTCATGTTCAGCGCATGTTGAAACTGACCGAACTGGCTCCCGAAATTCTGGCGGCGCTGGCGAAGGATGAAATCACCACCGAACACTGCCAGGCACTGGCGCTCGAAAGCGATCAGAAACGCCAGGTGGAAGTGCTGGAATCCGCCCGCAAACGGTCCTGGAATAATGAAGTATCAGTTTCCTCGATCCGTAACCTCATTACCTCAGAAGAGGTTTCCACAAACGGCGACAAATTCCGCTTTGTGGGAGAGGCCGCATTCAGTCCGGATGAAATCCGGGTTGATCTCTTCAGCAGCGAAAACGGCGGCTATGTCAAAAGTGCATCGCTCGATACCGCCCTGCTGGAAAAACTGCAGAACATCGCGGAGCACCTCCGCGAAGCGGAAGGCTGGTCATGGTGTGATGGTCGTCTTGACCCGATTTCACACTACGGGAAGGACACTAAAATCTGGCGCCTGCATGCTGTCCCGCCTGTGGAATATACCGAAGCCGAATCAGAACGTCTTGCGGAACTGGAAGCTCTGGAAGCTAAGTATGAAGACGAGAACCCCGGCGTGAATGATGACGTCTTGGCCGGGGCTCTGGAAGCCGTCTGGGAAGAACAGCAGACCATCGCGCACCGGGCAAAACACCGGGCATGGACGGATGAAATGAAGCAATCTGCCGGAGTGGTGGTTTCCTGGACTGGCCAGGAGGTGAAAGTACAGCGCGGTGTGGTGCTGTGCGCCGATGAAAAAATGGAGGAGAAGGATGCATCCACCGATCTGGCCCCTGAAAAAGTCGATCCGCTGGACGCCGTCAGTGTCCCGTTGCTGACCCGCCTTTCTTCTGAACGCACACTGGCGGTTCAGGCGGCCCTGTTGCAGCAGCCGCAGAAAGCCGTCGCGCTGATGGTCTGGAAAATGTGTAACTCGGTTTTCCATACCACAACGTCCGTCAAAGAGCCGTTCTGCATTAGCGTGAGTGTGTCGCATTACGCGCTGACCCGTGAAGCACCTGACGGTGAAAACAGCGTTGCGTTTCAGGCCATCCAGTCAGAAAAAGAACGTCTTGAAGCCCTGCTGCCGGAAAACTGGCGAAAGGATATGACCACCTTCTTTACGCTCGATGGCGCAACCCTGATGGCACTGATGGCTTTCTGCACCGCCTGCTCCATAGATGGTGTACAGGGCAAGGATGAATTTGGTCGTAAACACCAGAGTTCGCTGGATGGGGTGGAAAACGCCATTCAGTTTGACCTTCGTGACTGGTGGAAACCGACGGCTGATAACCTTTTCTCGCACATGAAGCTGCCACACATTGTACAGGCACTCTCTCAGGCCGGACTGGCTGGCGCAGCACAGGACGCCGCGAAGATGAAGAAAAAGGATGCCGCTGAACATGCAGAGCACTTCCTCTCAAAAATCCGTTGGGTTCCGGAATGGATGACCAGTGCTGACAATCAGAAACAGCTTGCCGCAAAGTCTGAACTCAGTCTGGCAATAAGTCAGAACGATACCGACGCTGATGCCGGCGACGTCACCGACCATAACAACCCGGCCTGCGCCGCCTGATAACGGAGACGCCGCCCTGCGGGGCGGCGATAAGGAGACTGAAAATGAAAACGGTACTGACTCTGGATGTCCTGAAAACCATGTCTTCTGATGAGCTGGAAGACTACCGCGCCGCCGGTGAAGACTTTCGCCGGGAGCTGAGTCACGCTGTCATGCGCGATCTGACCTCACCGTCCGGCTGGTCCGTGAATGCCGAATACCGGTGCGAATTTGGCGGCTTCTTTCCTGTCCAGATCCGTTTTACCCCCCCTCATGGTCACTTTGATGTGGCGGTATGCAGTCCGGGGGAGCTGAATCCTCGCTGGATAGTGGTCTTTGTTACCCGTGACGGTCAGCCGTTCTCTGTCGTTCGCGTGATGGATGCATTCAACCCTGAACTCATCACCCATACTCTGGATCTCATCGAGTGTCTTGACGCCGGTGGCTACTCGTTTGCCAGCATCATCAGCACGCTGTCACAGGAGGGCGCACAATGATCCCGTCATCCAGTGCTCTTGTATCCCTGAAACCAGCCCGTCAGGCAGCGCTGCAGGCCATCATGACGGTGGAAGAGGCTCGCCAGCGCGGCGCACGTCTGCCATCGATGCCACACGTCCGGACATTCCTGCGCCTGCTGACAGGCTGTAGCCGGATTAACAGTGACGTTGCCCGCCGTATTCCTGGCCTTCACCGTGATCCAAAAGACCGCCTTTCCAGCCTGAAACAGGTGGAAGAGGCGCTGGATATGCTTATCTCCAGCCACGGGGAATACTGTCCGCTGCCGCTGACAATGGATGTGCAGGCTGAACTTTTTCCGGAAGTCCTTCATACCCGAACAGTACGCAGGCTAAAACGTCAGGACTTTGCCTTCACCCGAAAAATGCGCCGTGAAGCCCGTCAGGTCGAGCAGTCCTGGTTACTGCGTCAGAACCTGCTGGGACAGGCTGTCACAGAACTGAATTTTCAGTCACCGGAAACCGTCTGCACCTGGTACACCCGGTGGAGCGACGAGTTTGACGCGGCAGAGCTTGCAGCACCGTTCTGGCGCTGGCAGTCGCGATTCACATCGCTGAAGGAACTGGACTGGCTTCGCATCAGCGGTGAGCCGCTGTATGCAGTGATGTACGAAATTCCGTTAATTGTCCGGGAAACACCTGAACATATTCGTGTTGCTGAACGCTGGCAGGTGCCAAATAAGCTGGCTGATCGGAGTGGTGTATGAAGTGGCGCTATTCTCTGCGCTGGAAACTGCCGCACAGGCCCTGCCCGGGTCCACGGGAACTGATTTCCGTTGTCGTGGAGGCTGGGCAGGCGGCACCTGAAGAGGTGATGTCACGCTGGGTGGCTGGCTCAGGTTACGCTGTATGCGTGGATTTTCACGGCCAGAAACAGATCCAACGCTGGAGCGATGAACGGAAAGCAGCGGTGAGAAGGCGCAACATGCAGGCACGTATTCATCGTGTTGCCCCTTTGTTTGCCGACGAGTTAATCGAGCGTGAACTGGCTGCGCGTCCGGAGTATTTCAATGGCAAGTCCGCCCGATGAATAAGTACAATGCTGTCTGACAACTCAGATGGCCAAATACAAGGAAAGCAGAACTATGAGGTACTGGTTGCTCGTTATCTTAATGAACGTGCTGTTCTGGTTGATCGTGAAGCATGTTGCTCCGGAATGGTATGGTTCCCCTGGTTATTATGCAGGCCAGATTATCTGCACACTAATAGCTGCGGTCATCACATGGCGTGATCCGCCTGACTGGTTAGATGGAATCCTGCTCGGCGTTATAGAATTCGGCGTTCTGATTGCCGGGATTATATTCTTTGTCTGGGGCATCGGGTACAAGCTGGCATTCTGGGGGCAACATGATCCTAATACCATATATGCAAGTGCAAACGATGTGATTTTGCCTAATCTTGCGCTGGGCACGGGCGTCTTGATTGCGGGATGGGTATACATTAGATATTTAAAGCGCTAAGCAGCATAAAGCGTGGATATACCTGGTAAGAAATAGCACCGTCCCGGTATAATCGACGTGGCGCTTGAGGCTTTTTGCCTCATGACGTGAAGGTGGTTTGTTACCGTGTTGTGTGGCAAAAAGCAGAAAGCCCCGTAGTTAATTTTCATTAACCCACGAGGCCACCTGTATGCCTAGACAACATCAGGATAGCCTCTTAGATGCCGCAAGGCAAGGAGAAGAAGGCCATGAAACTGCCGCGAAACACTCTGCTCGGGTGCGTATTAATAGTGTGCCTCACACTGCTGATATTCACTTACCTCACCCGGAAATCACTTTGTGAAATCCGGTACAGGGACACGAACAGGGAGGTGGCGGCTTTTCTGGCTTACGAATCCGCTAAGTAGCTAACCCCGGCGGGGGGAAGCCCCCGCCATTCAGGGGAGATGATGTCTGACAAGCCTGAAGCGCCTTTATGAAGGGGTTACCGTTCACCGGTAGCCCCTTTTTCCTGCTTACAGGAAAAAAAGCCCGCACGACAGGCGGGCAAAAATCTTTCATCTACCTACAACACAGATTCAATGAATCGCAAGTCACATTAACATCCTTCATTCTTCGTAACACCCTGTCATCAGTCTGAAAAAAAAGTGATTGATTGTGAACATTTGGGTTCTGGTGATAAGTTCTCTCTGTAGCGTAGCCCTCTTTACGGAGGGGTGGAAACAGCAACGGCAGAGTTAAAAGACCACGAGTCAGTGAGGCTGTCCAAAGGCTCCCCGGGGAAACCCGGCGCTACATCAGGTTGCATAGCACTTAACCCGCCCGCCTGCCGGGTTTTCCTTCCGGAAAAGTGCTGCTATAACTTATTCGTGCAATGCGCGGTATCCGCTTTCCTGGTAAATCAGTCGCCCGGTCTGCCAGGTGATACTGCAGTTCATTCCTTATATGATACAGTGATGTTCGCCTGCTTTTTAAGCAGGCTTTTTTTGTTGATTATGTATGACATCTGTCATACAGTTGATTGCGTAATGAACAGAAATTGTTCCACTTAACTCAGTGAGGCGAAGCGCAGTCGCGGGTGAGCCAAAGGAGAGCCAGCATGAACTTCACGATAAAATCCCGTAAAACCGGCGAAATTTTCAGTTTTTACGCACCCGACAGTGGCGGTTATGTTCACCTGGAGTCCCCGGGGCACCCTGGTAACACCGGCGCCCAGATTTGCTGTGGTGGAGGGTTCATGGGGAGTACGCTTTCCTGTGGCGCTTCTGAGGACGATCTGGCCAGTGTTGCCCGTAAATGGTACCGACAGTTCGTGAGGGAGCGGCGCAAATTCTTAATTATGTCGGGCCAGTATTCTGAGGATAACCAGTGAAAAAAGAGATCTCCCGCAACCCCTCTTTCACACCTTCGCCTAAGCTGCGAGCACATCTGAACTCCCACAGGGAAGGGGTGACTGAACGGCTGAATAATATCTTTGATCGCTATGCGCATCTGGTTCGCGCCTGTGCCCTTCCTCTCGATGCCGAAGAAACACAGGTTCTGCTTAATGTGCTGAATGGCTCCGTTGTGGAACCCGCCTTTATTGAATATCTGGCTCAGGAAATTCGGGACTCGGATGATTATCTGGAAGGGATACCCGCAGCTAAATCACTGTACGAAAAGTGTCAGTCAGCGACCTATCCGCAATTGCTGGCCACCGTCGAACGGCTCGATCGCTGAAGAAGGTAAATCCGATGAGTGACGTACTTTCCTGCAGACAACTTACGGCTAATCTTAAGATGATTGCCGGGGCGATTGGCTGCCTCAACAGGAACGATGTTGCACAAATTATCAGCCTGGGCGGTGTTCAATGTTCAAAAAGCCGGGCCGACTCGATAATCCGCAGTGCCGGGGCGGAAAAAAATGCATCCGGTAATTCTCATCTTCGCGGAGCCAGAATAAAACGTTCCGCAGATGTCACACCGGAAGAATTCAATGCGTTTTGTGCAGGGCTGAAAACATTTCTTGTCTCGTTTGAAACGAATAATGTGAGTGAAAACAATGATAAGTAAGCTCCTGACCTGTCTGTGCTCCGGACAAATGCAGTTTCAGGAATTAATAAATCCCTATATATGGCAGCGTTAATTTTGTGACGCGGATTATTACATCCAGCCCGCTTATTGAGCTGTAGATATTGATTTATGTTGATTGTTCTCGATTCGTCCATTGGATCAGCCCGTTATTTCTCTGCGGGCTTTTGTTCTTATATTCCTCCGTTCCTTCCTGTGATGGCTTTATTTCCTGCTGTGTCCCTTTTTAAAACTGAAAAGGATTAAAAGCACACCCACACTGGACACCTTCGGCTCCTGGCCAGCTGCGCTGTCCAGTCGTCGAGCCACACTCCGCCAGGGCAGCTGCTTCGCACCCGCCGGGCTCCGCCGAACCCGCAAGCGGTTTCGGGCCTGACGGCTAGTGTCTGATGTCTGAGGTCAGGGTCAACGGCAGCGCTTGCTGCGACCGTTCCGGCCGCGCCGCTTTCACCGTGCCGGCGATAAAGCTGCCGGCACTCTGCAGGGCAACGCCGTTTCGCGCCCGCGCTCTTCGTCGTTGCGGCGGATGCCTGCTCCTTTCCCCTGGCGCCGTATCACCCGTTTGAGTCCATTCGCCGGGGCTGAGACAAGCACAGTCGCCATCATCCGTCCAGGGTAAATGGCACGCGGTAAACCGCGCCCTGGACAGCTGCTGTCGCCCGTGCTCGTTTACGCCCTCGCGGCGAACGGCTCTCAAACGGGTGAAGGTTTTATCCAGGGGGCAGGTTCAGCAGGTCCCCGCACAAAGTCAAAACCGCGGCCCCGGCAACTCAACGGGTGATGGTTTTAAAAGGCAGAAAAAACAGATAAAGGAGAAAGCTGGATGAGCACACAAAACGTCAACGTAAAACCCTCCACCAAAGAAAGCACAACCCTCCGGACTGACGGTTTTGTGCGCAACATTCATTCCCGAAACCCGTTCGATGTTATCCGCGCCGATGTAGTGCTGGAACGTATCGAGAAAAAGGCTGGTCGGAGCTGCGGGATGCATTACGAGCTGTATCAGGCCCATCTGCTGGGTGGTGCGCTGGATTATCTGGATGCGCTGCCGTTGAAAGACCGTCCGGTGTTAATGGGCGCTGCGGCAAAGCGCGGCTATCTGCTGACGCTAGCCGAAGAGGAACGCGCGCTGGAAGCACGGGATGTACTGATGAGTGAACTGGCGGCAAACGACTGCTGAGAAATAAACACGGATGGCGGCGTATCGCTGCCATCCCTTAAAGACCAGAGGTAACGCAAAATGAAAGTATACGGCAATCAACACTCATCAGAGGCTTTCTTCCGGGAAACTTCCCCATCCTGTTTTGAACCAAAAGCGGAAAAGGTGATCGCTTTTCATGGAAAAGATGCCAGTTACGCCTATAACGTGCTGGCCGATCTGAAAGCCGCAGGTGCTTCATATACGCGCCGGAATATCATCGCCGATATGTTCCGCCGTCTGGGCGTGGAATGAGGTCTGGGCAATGGAACACGTGAAAGGAAAAATCCAGCAGGGGGCAGGGAACGCCTATTTTGCAGGGATGCAGTGGCGCGGTATTACACTTGGACACGCCGATGCTGCAGCGCTTAATCAGTTTGATATCGATATCAGCAAAGCTCAGGCACCCGAAGCACGCACCTGGTTGCTTCAGAACAAAGCAGAATTCATAGCTCTGATCCTGGGCATTGAAGTCGTAAAGGTCGGGTAGTGAGAAGCTAGCTAACTTAGCTCTTGAGCTAAGTTAGCTTTTGAGCTAACGTGTGCACATACGGACCAGAGATTACATTCATGTTCACAGTCATCTTTCATGATGAGGCTGAAAAAGAGTTTACGGCTCTGCCTGCTGCCATTCGTGCAAAAATGGCCAGGCTACTCATGAAGCTGGAAGCAAACCCTCGCCAGCTACGCGAGCCAGATACCAAGCCGCTTGGAAACGGCCTTTTCGAAATACGTACAATGGGGGCAGATATCGCCCGCGGAATCTGGGTATATCAGAGTGGTGAACGTATTTTTCTACTTCGGATCTTTATCAAAAAATCGCCAAAAACGCCCCCGGCAGAAATAGATCAGGCACTTCGCAGACTGGAGGAAATGCAGAATGAAATATAAAACCCTTAGCCAGGTTCATACCGAAGCAATGAACGATCATGAGTACAGCGCGGCATTCGAGGCAGAAGAAGCCTCGGAGCTACTTCGGGAAACCTTAGCAACATGGAGAAAAGAAGCGGGTTTGACGTCGGCACAGGTTGCAGAACGTATGGGCATCAAAGCGCCTACTATCTCACGTATGGAGAAGAACGCTTCGCGAATGAGTATTCAGACGCTGGTTCGGTACGCCAGAGCCTGCGGTGTTAACTTTAAAATTCAGCAGGTTTGAATGATTAGCGATGCCAATAAAGCGGTGAATGACCTGGCGAGTATTGTCCCTCTGCTGGGTGGAAGTTCGTCCCGCAAAGATTACGAAGATGCACGTAAACTCGTTGAGTATCTTCTGGAACATGACCCGGACAGCCCGCTGGTTGATATACTGACTGCCCGCATTGATGCCTGGGAAAATAACGCGGTGGAATTTGAAGAATTTAATACGCGCATCGAAGCTGGTAAAAACGGTGTATCGTTGCTGCGGGTTCTTATGCAGCAACGCGGGCTTTCACAGTCCGATTTTGAAAACGAGATAGGCAACAAATCACTCGTCAGCCGGATCCTCAGTGGTGAACGCAGTCTGACCCTTGATCACATGCGGGCGCTGGCAAATCGATTTCAAATCCCGGTCTCGATGTTTGTTGACTGATTCGGGAACAGAGCAGGCGAAGGGGGCATCGGTCCCCGTCTGGCCGCGCCTCGAAAGGCCGCGCGCCTGCGGCGCCGGGAAAACCTGGCCGCGCTGACGCGCCGCCCGCATTTCCTTTCCGCGTCTTCCCTGTTTGCTGCCTGCTGTCTGTCTGCTTCCTCTTCTTCTCCCTGCTGTGATGTCTCTTTTTAAACCTTAAAGGCTTTAAAAGCACACCCATACTGGACACCTTCGGCTCCCGGCCAGCTGCGCTGTCCGGTCGTCGAGCCACACTCCGCTAACCGCGAAAAGACGCGGTAAGCTCCGCCGAACCCGCTACGCGGTTTCGGGCCTGGCGGCTAGTGTCTGATGTCTGAAGTCAAGGTCAACGGCAGCGCTTGCTGCGACCGTTCCGGCCGCGCCGCTTTCACCGTGCCGGCGATAAAGCTGCCGGCACTCTGCGGGGCAACGCCGTTTCGCGCCCGCGCTCTTCGTCGTTGCGGCGGGTGCCTGCTCCTTTCCCCTGGCGCCGTATCACCCGTTTGAGTCCATTCGCCGGGGCTGAGACAAGCACAACCCGTCTTGCTGTCCAGGGGACGGCAGGGCCTTTCGCAATAAATTTTTCCCGGCCATTCCGCTGCGCTTCATTAGACCGAAAAAAATTTCCCGCTCACCCCCGGACATCTGCACCGGGCCGTGCTCGTTTACGCCCTCGCGGCGAACGGCTCTCAAACGGGTGAAGGTTATATCCAGGGGGCAGGTTCAGCAGGTCCCCGCACAAAGTCAAAACCGCGGCCCCGGCAACTCAACGGGTGATGGTTAAAAAATTAAACAGGTGAAGGAGAATAATATGCGTTTAGCATCCCGATTTGGACTTACTCATTCCATTCGTCAGGAACGCCCACTGACTAACGATGAATTAGTCAAGGTTGTACCTTCTGTGTTTTCAGAAGAAAAGCATAATTCACGTAGTGATCGCTATACCTATATTCCAACCATTACACTGCTGGATAAATTACGTGAAGAAGGTTTCCAGCCATTTTTTGCCTGTCAGTCACGAGTAAGGGATGAGGATAAACGGGGGCATACTAAGCATATGGTAAGACTTCGCCGTGAAGGGGCCAATAAAGGAACAGAAGTACCCGAAATCATTCTTCTTAACTCGCATGATGGATCGTCCAGTTATCAAATGATCCCGGGTATGTTCCGTTTTGTATGCACAAATGGCCTTGTGTGCGGTACGTCGTTTGGTGAGATTCGTGTACCTCATAAAGGTGATATTGTGGGAAGGGTTATCGAAGGTGCTTACGAAGTTCTGGGAATTTTCGATAAAATAACTGAAGGCGTTGATGTCATGAAGTCTATTGCCTTAACCAAGGAAGAACAGCGTCTGTTTGGACAAGCTGCATTAACCTACCGATATGAAGATGAAAATAAATCTCCGGTCAGTATTGAACAGATAATTCATCCGCGCCGTTATGAAGATAAAAAAGATGACATCTGGACTACATATCAAAGGGTCCAGGAAAATCTGATTAAAGGCGGTTTGCCTGGCCGAACTGAAAAAGGGAAAAGAACAACAACCCGGCCAGTAAAAGCAATCGATGGTGATGTTAAACTCAATAAGGCATTGTGGTTAATTGCGGAGAAATTCCGCACTCTTAAAGGCTAATTATAAGCGCCGGGCAGCTGTCCGGCGTTTTGATGGTGGGAATACTTATGTTTGAATTTAAAGCTGTCTGTATCAGTATTTCACATATGGAAGAAGGTGATATCAGAGTTCTTCAGGTGCTTTCATCAACAACCAATTATCTAACTTGCGATAGTTACTTAGAGTGGATACATGATACACCTTATGGTTGTGTTATAAGGATGTATGATTTCAAACGCCATCTTCTGGCGCTAAAAAGAGGTGGGGTGTCAAAATTTTTACGCAAAAATCTCATACTAATGCACCGGGAGGGCGGGTATCTGCTTTTTCATTTTGATAGTGATGCCGATTATTATCCAGGTATAGATGCCGTAGATTTTTAAGAAATTCAAGCCTTCTTATATCAGAAGGTTTTTTAGTTCATGGCGATTTTCTGATCTTTAGAAGAAGTTCGTTTGCTTGCTTTGATAGCCGTGTAGTAGTAATGGATCTTCTTCGCATACTCGTAACGTCTTGCTGCCTGGCGCGGGGTCTTTTTGAAGCCTGCATTGTATGCCCCGACTGCATCCCACGAAACGCCCCACTTTTTAAACGCCTGAGCCAGATAATAGGCTCCGGTGTAGATGTTAAGACAAGCATCGCTAAGAAGATGATCCGGTTTTATTCCATATCGCGACAGTTCGTTGAAATGCTGCGAGTCAATTTGCATCAAGCCTGATCCATAACCCGTAACAGGATTACGCCCAATCGCATCAATTTTAAATCGTGATTCTTGCCATGATATAGCACGCAGGAGATCCGGATCAATTTTGTAATCCCTGCCAGCCATATCAAAGCAGTCTGCTGCCATTGATGACAATGGTATTAAAGACAGGATGATACCAAACGCTACTCCCTTCATGAATTCCCCTCCGTGCCAAATCCCGGAATAACCTTAACCCATCCAAGACCGAGACTCAACATATATGCACTCCTCACCACAAAATCACCACACCCCACGCAAAATTAAAATTTTGCAGATTGGTATTTGTAAACAGTGAGTTATGACAAAAATAATGTGCAGTACATTTATTTAATGTGTTAAAGCGATTCGCCTATGAATCTAAATAGATTCACTGGCGAATTGTATGGGATTCATTAGAGACTATTTTTTTGTAAAACATTTATTTACAAGAGCCATGAATCTATATTAGATTCGTGGCTAAAAGGATAGTGATTCGTGGAATGAATCGTCATTTCTATCATAGTGACTCTAATAGTGAATCGCGCAACATGCGTAGTTTTAGCACTTAGAGTTTTGTGGGTTATACGAGATTATAATTGTGAGGGACTATGGCTAAGATCCAAGTTTATGTAAATGACAAAGTTGCAGAGAAAATTAATGCGATAGCAGTTCAGCGTCGTGCTGAAGGTGCGAAAGAGAAAGATATTAGCTATTCAAGTATTGCATCGATGTTGCTTGAGCTTGGTTTGCGTGTCTACGAAGCCCAGATGGAACGCAAAGAATCCGGGTTTAATCAGATGGCATTCAATAGAGCGCTGCTTGAAAGCATGGTTAAAACACAGTTTACTGTGAATAAGGTGCTGGGGATTGAATGTTTGAGTCCTCATGTTCATGGTAACCCAAGATGGGAATGGTCAGGGTTAATAGAAAACATCCGGGATGACGTTAATGCTGTGATAGAGCAATTCTTTCCAAAAGTGGATGACACTGACAATGATTAGCGTAAGGCATTGCGAAATGTAATAATGGACCGTCTAGTTTTTTATTATAAGTTGAATAAATATACTTCTTTTTTGAGAATCTTTAGAAGAATGATCTAATCTATTTTGATGACATCCAGTTAAATGGGATTTATAATTCAAGAGCAACTGAAAATTTGAGAAACATTGGTGTAGAGAGATGCAACCTCTCTACACCAACTATCCATAGAACCCTTCTAAGGAGGAACCTATGTGTGCGATGGATCGTAGTGGTGATGACAGCTTAAGTCAATCGGTTAGGGATGCTCTTCTTCACATAAAGGGGTTGTATAACACCTCACCTGTCTCTGTTTGCGTAAGAAACCAACAACGCGATGTCCTATATTCCAATACATCATTTGAACAAATGTATGACTTTTTTAAAACAGAATGTGTAGCAGGTAGTTTCTCAGGATCATTTCATGAACTGGAGTTGATGCTTTCCCAGTTAGAACTTGATTGCATGGCGCTAGGTAAAGGTTGTGTGTTAAGTAAAATTTTTTCGTGTGGAAAATCAAATTTTCAAATTCGAATTGAGTGTATCAGTCTTTTGGATGATGATTTTTATTTTTTTTGGCAAATGAATCTTCTGATAACGGTTCCATTATCCAGCCGAAAAATGAAATTCATAAAATCAAAAGACATTCCGGATTTTGATGAGGCTATTGCAAGGATAAGTGATTTGAATATCATTCCTCTTTCATTTTATGTTCTTGGTTTTAGCTATATGGACATATCAAATTATATTTCTGTGCCTGAGAAGATTGTAAAAAAAAGGATCGATCGTGCTAAAGAGAAAGTATTGGAGGTTTATCCGTCTTTTAGAGCATTTGTAACGGATTGCTACAGGAGCAGGAAAATATATTTTTTTATTGAGAATGTTTATGAATATGTTATGTTAATAAATTGTTAAATTGGTTGGGGCAGTTTAGCCCCTTTATTTCCTGTGTCTTTCTGTGTAATGATTTGTCTATAAGGTTTCTAATCGGAGAAGCAGTGTGTCAAAGCGTTATACCAGCACTGGAAATAAGAATATTGTTTCCGTTTACCTTGATGACGACACTCATGCGCTTTTAGTTAGCGCAAAGAACCGTAGTGGCAGAACGAAGTCAACGGAAGTGGCGATGCGACTTAAAGATCATCTAAGACGCTTCCCCAATTATATTTTTTCTGAACAGAGCGAGGAGGAAGGAAGGTAAAGATATAAAAAATCAGGTTTAGATGTGATTTTCTACTAACGTATACATTCTCTTTAAAGGAAATAAATATGAATGCTGTATTAAGTGTTCAGGGCTCTGCTGTCTCTGAAAAAACCAAACCGTCTTTTATGTCCCGCGTTTTCAATAAAAAGAAAGCCCTGAAAGTCGCTAAAGTTGCGCTGCCGGTTGCTGCTGTGGCGGCGTTCTTCCCGGATGCTGCGATGGCCACCACCACGGCAACCGACCTGATGAAGTCCGGGGATGCGACCGTTAAAGGCACGTTTGGTAAGCAGTCCAGCGTCGTCAAATGGGTGGTTCTGGCGGAAGTTGTCGCCGGCGGCATCATGTACATGATGACCAAAAACGTGAAGTTCCTGTTTGGCTTCGCGATTATTTCCACCTTTATCACCATCGGTATGTCGGTCGCCGGTTACTGACAGGAAGCACGTGATGACGGGAGACGAATTAAAGCGATACCGTTTCCCGGAAACACTGACTAACCAGTCCCGCTGGTTTGGCTTATATCTCGATGAACTTATCCCGGCCGTGATTTGTCTCGGCTGGGGTTTCTGGACCAGCAAGTTCATATTTGGCATAGCTTCAGCGGTACTGGTTTTCTGGGGTATCAAGAAACTGAAAAAAGGGCGGGGCAGTTCCTGGCTACGCGACCTGATTTACTGGTATCTGCCAACCTCCCTTCTTAAAGGTTTCTTTCATGATGTTCCGGACTCCTGTTTCCGGCAGTGGATTAAATAAATCAACGGGGAAATAACATATGGAACATGGTGCCAGACAAAATACCACCCGCGTTATCGCTGTGGGATTTATCAGTCTGGGGACACTCCTGACCCTCAGTCTTGCGACCAATATTATCCAGGGCATAAATAATTACCGTCTGCAGACGGAACAGAAAGTGGCGGTGACACCGATGTTATTCCGTGCACCCTTTGCGGTGTCTCAGAACCAGGCTGACGCCTCTTATATTGAGCAGCTGGGCCTGTCCTTTGTTGCCCTGCGTCTGAATGTCACGCCGGAAACGGTTGATGCCCAGCATCAGCAGCTACTCCGGTATGTATTACCCGCCTCGCAGAACAGCCTCAAGGTCCAGCTGGCTGAAGATGCGAAACGCATTAAAGACAATAACGTTAATTCCACCTTTTATATGACGTCGATGCGTGCCTGGCCGGCAGAGAACCGCGTGGATATCCGGGGTGAGCTGAAAACGTGGATTGGGGATTCCAAACCCTACAGTGAAATTAAAAGCTATGTAATTCAGTTCAGTCGTGTCGATGGTGTCAGCTGGCTGGCGCGTTTTGGAGAAATAAATAATGAAAAAAATTAACCCGTTATTTATTTCAGGCTGTCTGCTGTTGGCCGCCCCCGCGATGTCCGCGACCCTCAGCGGTACGCTGGCGCCGACAGTGGTCCCCCTGACCAATGGTGGTCAGGCAAATATTGCCGTGAGTAACACCGACCCGAATCTGTTCACAGTACCTGGAGATCGCATCACGGCGATAAACAGCCTGGACGGTGGCCTGACAAACCAGGAGCAGACCGACAGCGGCGGTGCCATTCTGGCGACCGTCAGTAAAAAACCATTCACCTTCATTGTGGAAACCGAACGCGGGCTGAACTTCTCCATTCGTGCCGTGCCCCGTGCGGGCTCAGGCCGGACAATTCAGCTGGTCAGCGAGCTGGCGGGTACCCCCGGTCCGGCAAAAGCCTGGGAAGAGTCGAACCCCTATGAATCGTTACTGGTTTCGCTTAATCGCGCCGTGCGCCAGGGCAGCGTACCCGATGAGTATCAGTCTGTCCCCGTCACCTCTGAAGTGCTGCAGGTGCCGGCTGGTCTGCGCGCCACTGCCGACAGGGTCTGGGTCGGCCACCACCTGAAAGTCGTCCGTTACAGTCTGGATAACGTCTCCCTGTCGCCCCGTATGGTGCGTGAAAGCGATTTCTGGCAGCCCGGAACACGTGCCGTCATGTTCAGTACCCCGGCGGGCCTGCTGACTGCCGGTGGTCGCATGCAGATCTGGGTCACGACGTCAGATGAAGGAGTGAAGCGCTGATGGCCAACTTCAACACGCTGATCAAACGTAAGCAATATATCTGGCTGGGACTCATTCTGGCGGGCGGCGCGGCAGCAGTCGGAGGCGGGCTGTATCTGTCAGATCTGAACATGAGCTCTGATGAGGAAGCCCCGGCTCAGGGCGAACCCGCACCGGATATGACCGGGGTGGTCGACAGCAGCTTCAACAGTAAGGTGGAGCAGCACGCGACAACAGAAATGCAGGCGACTGCCGCTGATCTCAACAAGCGTTTTGACTCCCTGCAGGGGGAAGTGGACCTGCTGAGTAAGGCGCGAACCGCTGACCAGATACGTATCGACAAGCTCAGCAGTGACAATGAAGCCATGCAGACTCAGCTGAAGGCGCTGGGCGTGAAACCGGCTGTCTCTGGTGGCGAGCCCGCGCCGACTCCTCCGTCACCGCCACCCGGTCCGGAAGGGGAGCCGCAGCCAGCCAGTTATCCGCCGCAAACCGGCGCCGCGGTACCGCCTCCGACGGCATTCTATCCGGGGAATGGTATGACACCGCCGCCGCAGGTCAGCTACCAGTCTGTACCGGTACCAAACCAGATACAGCGTAAAACGTTCAGTTACGACAAAGGAAAAAAAACGAAGTCATTGCCGTACATTCCGTCGGGGAGCTTTGCAAAAAGTATGCTTATCGAGGGGGCAGATGCCAACGCGTCTGTTACCGGGAATGAATCAACTGTACCGATGCAGTTGCGTATCACTGGTCGCGTGGAAATGCCAAACAGCAAAACCTACGACCTGACAGGGTGTTTTGTGGGCCTTGAAGCCTGGGGCGATGTCTCCAGCGAACGCGCCATTGTCCGTACCCGCAATATCAGCTGTATCAAAGGTGATAAAACCATCGATCAGCCCATTAACGGCCACGTTTCCTTTATGGGGAAAAACGGGGTTAAGGGAGAGGTGGTGATGCGTAACGGAAAAATCCTCGGCTGGGCATGGGGGGCCGGTTTTGTTGACGGGATTGGTCAGGGCATGGAACGGGCTTCACAGCCGGCTGTTGGCCTGGGGGCAACCGCATCTGTTGGCGCCGGTGACGTTCTGAAAATGGGGGTCGGCGGTGGTGCATCTAAAGCTGCGCAGACGCTGAGCGAGTACTACATCAAAAGGGCCGAGCAGTATCACCCGGTCATTCCGATTGGTGCCGGCAACGAAGTGACCGTCGTGTTCCAGGATGGATTCCAGCTGAAAACGATTGAAGAGCTGGAAGCGGAAAAGAACGGGCAACAGCAGGCTCAGAATCAGGAGGCGGAGCCGGCACCGCAGGCTGATGCCCATCATCAGTCAGGCGGCGGTATGAACGGATTCAATACTGACGAGATGCTGAAGAAGCTGGGCAAACTTGATCCGCGGGAGTTCTCTCCGGGCGCAGCGCCGCAGGGGGAAAATAATGGCTAAGTCTCTTATTACGGCTGCCCTGTCAGCGCTGAGGGTAATTACACCGGGCAATTAAGGCAAATAACCCAATCAGGATGAACCTGAAAAATAACCGATAAATAGCGAGAAATATCATGAAGGAATTAATGCTGTTAATTCCTCTGGGCGGCGCTTTGCTCTTAACCGGGTGCGCGGGCACAGAGACTGAATTTCAATGTAATGCCACGACGTCGGATACCTGTATGACGATGGAGCAGGCAAATGAAAAAGCGAAGCTGAAAGAGGAACGCAGTGATGCAAAGCCGGCTGCGGCCGGGTTGCCACAACTGGCTGAGGGTAATTTCAGAACCACGTCAGTGAATTCGTACCCGTTGCCGCCACAGTCCAACCTGACCCAGGCCAGAGTGGCCGCGGAGAAAGATCGAGCACGTGCAGTGTACCTAAATAATCCAACGGCAAAGAATGAGGCAACATATTTCGAAACCGAGAAAAGGCTCCAGTCTTTGCCGGTAGTGAAAATGTCTTTACCAGTAGTGGCGTCAACGTTTACGTCACCGTCAACACCGCCAGGTAATTATCCCCGGCCATTAAGAAAAGGGGAGGAGACAACGTCATTGTGGATAGCGCCGTATGTGGATGCAGATGATGTATATCACCAGCCAGCAACGGTTCTTTTTGTCGTGACACCATCGGCGTGGGGACAACCTCGCCTTAATTGATTCACAGCGCCATTACTGGCGCTGCAGTAAGTTTACATTTCTGAATTATAACGAGTGCCCTCTGCGTTGAAAGGGATGGGCGGTAGCGTGTGAACTTAAAACTGATTACGAAAAATGAAAGGATTTCGAAAGTGACTGAGTCAATTAAATATCTCTGGATGCTTTTGTGCGAGGAATCGTCATATATTTTTATGTTGATGCTGATTGTTGGCACTGCCGCAGTTATGTCTTTCTTTTTACAGCGGTTGTTTGTGTCCTGGTGGGGTAAGTCAATCATTCTGATAATGTGTATTGTCGTCGCGATAACAGAAGTGTTTGTCTTTATTGAGCCTGAGTCAACATACAAACAGATTCAAACCAATAAACAGAATGTCATCTATACCCTGAAAAACTGCAGAGTCTCCGCATTTGAAGCACAGCAGGCAGGGTTTCTGGCTAAAGCAAAAGATGCCTGGTCTTGCCCGGATGGCGTAACACGGTATATGGATGTGAAATACAGGGATAAGACAGAGGTTAATAAACTTCGCACGGAAGGTAAGTAACGTTATGGATGAATTATTCAAATGGAAGATGGCGCTGTTATTTTTATTGGCAGGATATAGCCTGCTTTTTTCTACTGACAAGTATATAAATAAAGGCAATAAATTATGCATGCATTTATTTTTCTGGTGCTGATGACACCGAGTAGTGGCGGTGGGATTTGGGATGTTACTCCCATGCCTAATACTGATGTCTGCATAAAAATGCTACGGGTACTCGAAGAACGTGGAGGCAGAGGTTACGGAAGTAATACAGGAGAGTGCATTGAAATTAAAACCCGCGAGCCTTTAAGCAGCGTGATAGAAACATTGAATGAGGGTGAGTAAATGGCTGAATACCAGTTAAGTTTTGATGGTTTTGTTCGGCTTTTTTTTGCAATGGCAATCATTATCTGCGGTTACGGCTATGTAATTATTGGTGTTTTTATAAGAGATTCGCTTTCCTGTATTTTAATGTTGTTTGGACTTACAGGTCTCAGTGCTTTATTTTCTTTCATGGTATTCATGGATAAAAACATGTGGGCCGGTTCTCCTGATTTGACGCTGTCAGTAATAACGGGATTTTTTACAGCCACAGTGATCTTTTATATGTTTTATGTCTTGATTTATTACTTTGAACGGATGGGGGCAGGTGAATAGTAAGACCGATGGTCAGTATTAACAATCTCACGTTATTTGAAAGTATGCAGCATAAGGAATAAGAAAGTGAAAGCGTACTATATACTTGGACATAACGTTGCATGGCTTAACGGTATATGCCTGATTCTTTTTGTTATTGGTGTGGTCGGTGCGCTGGCAATGGTTGCCATCCCTGAAAAATTCAATCTTCGAGTTAACAGAGGCGATACATTCATATACTGTGCGCTTATAGCGGTGGTTGGGTTTTCCGGAATGTTCGTTATCTCCATTCACTCATTTTCGATGGATGAACTTGAAGCAGGTAGACACTGGAAAGATGACTGCCGGACACTTGAGGTAAACATGCCGACAGGCGCTTTTACCAGCCCTGTTAATAAACTGGACTGTGATGGCATCATCATTAATGTGCCTGGTGGGCAGTATTATTCCTATATCCATCAGTGGGAATTATATAAAGCTAACTCAAAATGAAATGCTGATTAACAAACTGGATTGACCGGTAGGGATGGAACAATGGAAAGACAGCAAGAAATTGGCCAGCAATTTGGTTTTTTGATTATTCTTTTTTTAATTGTGTTAACTGGGTATTCTTTGTGCAGTATATTGAAGATTCTCGCGATATGCAGCCCGCTACTCCAGAACAACTGCAAAGTATTATTCATTAGACACCTTGTGCAGGGCTTTGTTGAATAAATCAGATTTCGGGTAAGTCTCCCCCGTAGCGGGTTGTGTTTTCAGGCAATACGCACGCTTTCAGGCATACCTGCTTTCGTCATTTTGTTCAGCGCTCGTACCAGGGCCATAGCCTCCGCAACCTGACCATCGTAGTCACGCAGCGTCAGTGAACCCCCGAACAGCTGTTTTACCCGGTACATCGCCGTTTCCGCTATCGAGCGACGGTTGTAATCTGTTGTCCATTTCCACCGCGCATTACTCCCGGTCATTCGCTGATTAGCCACTGCACGGTTACGGTCTGCATATTCACCGGGCCAGTAACCCGCACCTTTTCGGGGAGGGATAAGCGCGCTGATTTTCTTACGCCGCAGTTCATCGTGACATAGCCGGGTATCGTAAGCGCCATCGGCGGCGGCTGACCTGATTTTCCGGTGGGTTTGCCGGATTAACCCGGGGAAGGCCTCTGAGTCCGTCACATTGTTCAGCGACAGGTCAGCGCAGATGATTTCATGTGTTTTACTGTCAACGGCGAGATGCAGCTTACGCCAGATACGACGGCGTTCCTGGCCATGCTTTTTGACTTTCCACTCGCCTTCACCGAAGACCTTCAGCCCGGTGGAATCAATTACCAGGTGTGCGATTTCACCCCGGGTGGGCGTTTTGAAACTGACATTAACCGACTTTGCCCGCCTGCTGACACAGCTGTAATCCGGGCAGCGTAGCGGAACGTTCATCAGAGAAAAAATGGAATCAATAAAGCCCTGCGCAGCGCGCAGGGTCAGCCTGAATACGCGTTTAATGACCAGCACAGTCGTGATGGCAAGGTCAGAATAGCGCTGAGGTCTGCCTCGTGAAGAAGGTGTTGCTGACTCATACCAGGCCTGAATAGCTTCATCATCCAGCCAGAAAGTTATGGAGCCACGGTTGATGAGGGCTTTATTGTAGGTGGGCCAGTTGGAGATTTTGAACTTTTGCTTTGCCACGGAACGGTCTGCGTTGTCGGGAAGATGCGTGATCTGATCCTTCAACTCAGCAAAAGTTCGATTTATTCAACAAAGCCCTTGTGCAGGTGAGGCGTTACGTTTAGCAATTCAAACTAACACAGGCACTTCGTCAGAGCCATTAACTTTCGGTGACGCAAAAAAGATGGCATCAGAATGCAAGTATAAAGAAGAGATTAAAGCAGTACGTGAAAAAAAACTTAACGCACTGAACGCTATGAGCAAATAATCAGGGGATGGATATGATGCTGTTTCTTCGAAAGTACGGATTTTTGTTTATACCTCCAGTCTACTGGCTCATCTATCTGGGAGCCAGACTGACTTACAATGGACTGGCAGGAGAGTTTTCTCCTGATTTCTTTCAGGGTATTCGACATGAAGGTGTCTATATTATCTGTAGTTTGTGTGTATTTTATTTTTTTTGCTTAGAGGTGGAAGTTGGTGATGGGGAGTTCTCAGCGAACATTCTGTTCCTGATTGTTTTCTTTCATGTGGTTTGTTTATTTATCACTCTGCTTGTTTGTCTGTGGAAAGGGGAGGTGTTGTTGGATTCGATCTTTATGGGTCAGATTATTGCCTCCATGTGTTTATTGTTTTTTATTCCAGTGCTTTCCATTATAAGAAGGAGTTTCTAGTGCGGATATGAATATTCTTCTTGCCATTTATTACCCTTGTTATTTTGAAATGCTCTTAAAGGAACGCCCGCATGAGTAATAACATCATCGATGCCGTCACCCAGGCAGTGAATTCACTGGTATCAGCACTGAAGCTGCCCGACGAATCCGCGAAAGCCAATGACACGCTGGGCAGCATGAATTTCCCCCAGTTCAGCCGTATTTTGCCCTATAAGGATTATGATTCCGCGACCGGGCTGTTTATTAATAACAAAACCATCGGTTTTATGTTTGAGGCGCGTCCTTTACCCGGTGCGGATAAAAGTATCGTCGCCACACTGGAGCATTTACTGCGCAGCAAACTTCCCCGGGGCGTCCCGGTCAGTTTTCATCTGGTCTCCAGCAAACTGGTCGGCAATGATATCGACTACGGTCTGCGTGAATTCCGCTGGAGCGGTAAACAGGCTAAGAAGTTTAACGCCATCACCCAGGCCTACTATCTCCGGGCAGCGGAGACGAAGTTCCCCCTGCCTCCTGCACTGGATTTACCCCTGACGCTGCGTAACTACCGCGTGTACATCTCCTGCTGCGTGCCCCGGAAGAAAAACTCCACCACGCAAATTGTGGAGATGGAGAACCAGATTAAAATCCTGCGGGCGTCACTGGGCGGTGCCTATATTCCGACGCGTATCCTTGATGCTGCCGGGCTGGTCGAACTGATGCGCGAGCTTATAAACCCGGACCCGCACGAGATGTACCGCGTACCGTATAAGCTGGACCCCTATCAGGATCTGAACTATCAGTGTGTCGATGACAGCTTTGATATGCAGGTCACCGCCGGTCATCTGAAAATTGGCCGCCTGGGGCGTGACGGGAAAGAGTGCGTAACCCGGGTGACGAGCTACCATCTGGAGAGTGATCCGGAAATGGCCTTCCTCTGGACCTCCGCGGATAACTACGCCAACCTGCTTAACCCGGAGCTCTCCATTTCCTGCCCCTTTGTCATTACGCTGACGCTGATGGTGGAGGACCAGGTGAAGACCCAGAATGAAGCCAACATGAAATTCATGGACGTGGAGAAGAAAAGCAAAACCTCCTACGCGAAGTTTTTTCCGAACGTGATAAAGGAAATGCAGGAGTGGGGCGATATCCGCCAGCGACTGGCGACCAACCAGACCTCCCTGGTGTCCTACTTCTTTAATATCACCACGTACACCGCAGACAGCACAGAGGCCTCTCTCGCCGCTGAACAGCAGGTGCTCAACAGCTACCGTAAAGGCGGTTTCCAGCTGATCCCGGCCCGCTACCATCACCTGCGTAACTTTCTGGCCATGATGCCGTTCAAGTGTGGTGAGGGCCTGTTTAAAGAGCTGCAGGCGGCAGGCGTGGTGAAGCGGGCGGAGACGTTCCAGGTGGCTAACCTCCTGCCGATCGTCGCTGACAGCCCGCTGGCGCCGGCGGGACTCCTGGCGCCCACCTACCGAAATCAGCTGGCGTTCATCGACCTGTTCTACGAGGGAATGAACAATACCAATTTCAACATGGCAGTCTGCGGGACGTCCGGGGCGGGTAAAACCGGTCTGATTCAGCCCCTCATTCGCAGTGTGCTCGACTCCGGCGGGTTTGCCTGGGTGTTCGACATGGGCGATGGCTATAAGTCCCTGTGTGAAAACATGGGGGGCGTATACCTCGATGGCGATACCCTCAAGTTTAACCCGTTCGCCAACGTGCTGGATGATGCTCACTTCGACATGTCAGCAGAACGTATACGCGATCAGATGTCTGTCATGGCCAGTCCGAACGGCAACCTCGATGAAGTCCATGAAGGCCTGCTTCTGCAGGCAGTGCAGGCGGCCTGGTTAAGCAAGCGTAATCATGCACGCGTTGATGACGTAGTGCAGTTTTTACAGGACGCGAAGGACAGCGATGAATATGCTGATTCCCCAACAATCCGGGGCCGTCTGGACGAGATGATAATCCTGCTCGATCAGTACACGGTAAATGGGATCTACGGGGACTATTTCAACTCAGATACACCAACACTCCACGAAGATGCCCGGATGGTGGTACTGGAGCTCGGTGGCCTGGAGTCGCGGCCATCTCTGCTTATCGCTGTGATGTTCTCATTGATTATTTACATCGAGAACAGGATGTATCAGTCACCGCGTGGCCTGAAAAAACTGAACGTCATCGATGAAGGCTGGAAGCTCCTTGATTTCAAAAATGAAAAAGTGGGTCAGTTCATCGAGAAAGGCTACCGTACCGCGCGTCGACATACCGGCGCATACATCACCATCACGCAAAATATCGTGGACTTCGACTCCCCGACCGCATCGAGCGCTGCACGCGCTGCCTGGGGGAACTCGTCATACAAGGCCATTCTGAAACAGTCAGCGAAGGAATTTGCCAAGTATAACCAGCTGTACCCGGATCAGTTCAGCAAGCTGGAGAAAGACATGATTAACGGCTTCGGTTCGGCCAAAGAGCAGTGGTTCAGCTCTTTTATGCTGCAGGTGGAAGCGAACTGCTCCTGGCACCGCCTGTTCGTCGACCCGCTCAGCCGGGCGATGTACTCCTCAAAAGGCCCGGATTTTGAGTACATGAAAGCGCGCCGGGAAGAGGGGGTCGATATCCACGATGCGGTGTACGGCCTCGCGTGTCGCAACTTTAAAGACGAAATGGCAGAGCTTGAATCCCGAATACCGGTGAATGACATGGAGGATAAACAGTGATGAAAAACAACACCGAACAGCCGGTCAGTACGAACTCTCATACCTTTCGCCGGATACCTGTCATCGTTGCTCTCGTGCTTTTCGCCCTGGCAACCAGCGCGTTTCTCTCACGCGTGGTTCTGGAGTACTCCACACCGCGGGTGGTGGCTTTTGATATGAAGAAGACGCTCGACAGCTTTATGGACAGTGTCAGTCAGAAGCAGCTGACAGAAGCGCAGTCAAAAGCGCTCTCTGACCGGTTTAACGACGCGCTGGAGAAGAGTCTGGCGGAGTATCAGCAGCAGCATCATGTGGTCATTCTGGTTTCACCTGCCGTGGTTCAGGGCGCGCCCGATGTGACCCGCAACATCCAGCACGACATTGCCCGCCGGATGAAAGGAGAACAGTAATGATACGACTGAAAGACTGTCTGCTCGCCGCCTGCCTGGTATCGCCGCTGACTCAGGCGGCTGATCTCGGTACCTGGGGGGATTTATGGCCCGTCCGGGAGCAGGACATGCTGCAGCTCATCACGCAGCGTCTGCAGTCACTGCAATCCTCTGGCCAGTGGGACCAGACGATGGATGCGTTTAAGCAGCGGGTTATCGAGAACAGTCAGCGCCCGGCACCGGTGGAGGGCATTAAGCGTGCGGAGAAATACGAGCAGCGCTGGTTTGATCCCAGCATCCGCCTGACCGAAGACCTGAAGGACAATGAGGGGCGGGTGTTTGCCCGCAAGGGCGATGTGGTGAACCCGCTTAAAACCGTACCGTTTGTCCAGACCCTGTACTTCATCAATGGAGACGATGCCGACCAGCTGGCCTGGATGAAGCGTCAGGTGCCGGAAACCCTGATGAGCAAAATTATCCTGGTGCGTGGCAGTATCCCGGACACCTCCGCAGCGCTGGACAGCCGGATCTATTTCGACCAGAACGGCGTACTGAGCAAGCGATTTGGCCTGACGGCGGTCCCGGCGCGGATCACGCCGGCGCCCTCCGGTGAACGGCTGAATATTGAGGTGTTTCCCGTCCGTTGACCCGTACGATTCCGAATTACGATTATTTGTCAGGTGATTATATGACTATTACTGAGATTACTCTCGCAGCATTAATTGTTGTTCAGTGGCTTACGGTGGTTCGACAAAATAAAGAAATTAACCACCGACGTGAATGTGAAAGGCTTCTGAAAGAAAAAATTGACGATTATGAATTACAGAATAGTCGGTATTGTCGGTATGTTGAAGGCAAAGCAAGTCATCTCATCAGCGATATGGAAAAGGATTTGGATGAGCTTTTTCTTTTAAAACCACATGATGAGGACTCGTTCTGGCGGAAGGTTTACAGACTGGAGTTTATTTCCAACGTGCTGAAGGATTTCGCTAAGGGACAGGATTTAAAAAAGCAGAAAGAAATAATCGATGGTGTAAACAACATCTGGGAAAAATACAGGGGAAGGGATAATCAATGAGAAAAATATCATTTTTGTTTATCCTCCTGTTTTTTTCGTTAGTCCCTCAGGTACATGCAGATCCGTCGTGTGAAGGTCGATTCGTCAACCCGATCACCGATGTGTGCTGGCGCTGCATATTTCCTTTATCACTCGGCAGCGTGCAGGTTGGTAAAGGCGATCTGCCTGATACCAGCAATCCGGGTAGTCCCCTGCAGCTGTGTCCGGCGCCGCCACCGATTTTTGTTCGCCCCGGCCTGGCCATCGGGTACTGGGAGCCGATGGCCATGACGGACGTCAGCCGTTCGCCTGGCTGTATGGTCAATCTGGGGGGCTTCAGTATCAATCTCGGCAAGACCGGTATGGGGACCGCGAGAAAGGACGACAAGCAGGTGAACGGCGCTTTTTATCACGTTCACTGGTACAAGTACCCGCTGACCTACTGGCTGAACATCATCACCTCCGCAGGCTGTCTGGAAGGCGGAGACATGGATATAGCCTATCTGTCCGAGATTGACCCGACCTGGGTGGACAGCAGCCTCACCACTATTCTGAATCCGGAAGCCATCCTGTTTGCCAACCCCATCGCACAGGGGGCGTGCGCGGCTGACGCTATGGCCAGCGCGTTTCATATGCCACTCGATATTCTGTTCTGGTGTGCCGGCTCTCAGGGTTCGATGTACCCGTTTAGCGGCTGGGTAAGCAACGAGTCCAGTCCGCTGCAGTCCTCGTTACTTGTCAGCGAGCGCATGGCGTACAAGCTTCACCGGCAGGGACAAATTATGGAGAGCATCGGGAAGGACAAGGCGGTCTGCTATGAGTATCCGTCCCCGATCATCCCCAAAGAGCGCTGGCGCTATCAGATGGTGAACATGTACCCGGACAGCGGCCAATGCCATCCCGTGGGGCGCAGCGTGATGCGCTGGGAGGCCGGTAAAAATCCACCCAACACCCGTAAGAACTATGGCTATCTGATGTGGCGTAAACGCAATTGTGTCTTTCTCTGACAGGAGTCTCTCATGAAATTAATGAATCTGTTTATGGTCATGCTTTTGCTGACCGGACGAGCGGTGTTGGCTGAAACCTCCTCTGTTACAGACAGAGAATGGCTGAAGCAGCAGGAGACCCTCAGCGAACAGCTGCGCCAGCATCCGGATAAACAGCTGCAGCAGGAGCTTGAGGCGCAAATCAACCGTAATCCTCTGCCCAAATCAGACCGCCAGTTTATCGATAATCTGGTCAGCCAGCAGAAAGCGGCGAATCAGGAAAAGCCAGCAGAAGGGGCGCTGTACTTTGTCTCCTTCTCGATACCTGAAGAGGGGCTGAAGCGGATGCTGCACGAAACCCGGCAGTACGGCATTCCGGCGACACTGCGTGGGCTCGTCAATAACGACATGAAGACCACCACTGACGCGGTGCTGCAGCTGGTGAAGGATGGCGTGACCGACGGCGTGCAGATCGACCCGACACTGTACACGCAGTACAGCATCCGGAGTGTGCCGTCTCTGGTGGTACGGTGTCAGGCCGGATATGACGTGGTACGCGGTAACATTCACGTCAAACAGGCGCTGGAGAAAGTGGCACAAACCGGTGACTGCGCACAGGTGGCCCGGCAAATACTTGATGCGCCCTCGAATGCCGCCGGGAGCCAGCCATGAAAGACAGACCGTACTTCATAGCGTTACCGGAAATGGTGAGGGATGAGGGAGGGCAGAAATGAAGACGGTTATTTCCGTGCTGACTGCGCATTTTTTTGTCCTGAGCGCCTTTATCTGGCTGGCATCCCCAGCCTGTGCTGACAGTGGAAGCGACTATAAAGCTGGTTCGGATTTTGCGAAACAGGTGCAGGGCAATGGTCTGAACTCACTGAAAAATTTCAGTGGTGAGCAAAACCTGCCGGGGTATACCGACAGCCCTGATCAGACAAAATACTATGGCGGCGTCACTGCCAGCGGAGACAGCTCTCTGAAAAGCGATTCAGCCCTGGAGTTCAGCCAGGGAGATACCGGCAAAGCGATTACGGAGTCGTTCACGAACCGGCCACCGGATCAGATATCTCAGGATGCGCCGTTTATTCAGGCCGCAAAGGATACAGAATCCCGTGCCGACAGCATTGTCGGCGATACCGGACAGTCCTGTACCGCCCAGGTTGTGAACCGCAGTGAGTTCACAAACCATACCTGCGAACGTGATCTGCAGGTGGAAAATTTTTGCACACGGGAAGCGACCCTGAAGGATAACGCCACCACACAGAAAGTTAACCGAACCTATCAGCAGGTGGTGACGCTGAATTATGCCCGGAGTACCCGGCAATGGAGTGGCAACCTGACGATCCCGACCAACGGTCGTCTGCTGAATGCCTCGGTGGATGGTGAGCCTCTGGTGATCCCCTGGATTGAAGAATGCGATTCCGAAGGGAAGGTGCGGGATAGCTGCAAGAGTGCAGTGAGTGAAAGCCTGACCCTCTTTGAACGAACGTTCCCCATTGATGTGATCAACTGGCCACGTTCAGAATCGATGTGTTCAGGCGGTCAGAACACGCATTGTACGAAATATACCTATGACGGGAAGGGGAAGATTCATCAGTCGTTTGGTGTGGACAAAGCGGTCACTGCTGGGCAGAACTTTTCAGTAAGCAAAACATCACGGACCGTATCATCGGCCAGCCAGAAACCCGTACAGGTCACGGTCACCCTGGTGATGGAAGAAACCGAAACCGTCTATGCACCTGAAGTCGTCTGGGTTGAAAGCTGTCCGTTCAGTAAGGATGAAGGAAAAAAAACGGGCGAGGAATGTATCAGTCCGGGAGGAACGCGAACCATCACCCTCGGAGGCAGGGATTACTCGTTCACGGAGGCCTGCTGGAAATATAAGGATACCTGGCTCACGCAGCCGGCGGACAACGGCTCCTGTGAAAGCCTGATGAAAAATACGGCCTGTACTCTGTCATCCCGCCAGTGCGCCTTCTCCAGCGAGGAAGGCACGTGCCTGCATGAATATGCAACGTATTCCTGCGAAACCAGGACGAGTGGCAAGCAAATGATCTGCGGCGGTGATGTCTTCTGCCTTGATGGTGAATGTGACAAAGCCACGTCCGGGAAGAGCAACGACTTTGGGCAGGCGGTGTCTGAGCTGGCGGCACTGGCTGCCGCGGGGAAGGACGTCGCGGCACTGAACGGGGTGGATGTCCGGGCATTCACCGGAAAAGCGAAGTTCTGTAAGAAGTTTGCTGCCGGCTTCAGTAACTGCTGCAAAGACAGCGGCTGGGGCCAGGATGTGGGGCTGGCACGCTGCAGCAGCGAGGAAAAGGCGCTGGCCAAAGCGAAAAAAGACAAGCTGACGGTCAGTATAGGGGAATTCTGCTCTAAAAAGGTTCTGGGGATTTGCCTGGAGAAAAAAAGGAGCTATTGCCAGTTCGACTCAAAACTGGCGCAGATCGTTCAGCAGCAGGGAAGAAACGGTCAGCTGCATATCGGTTTTGGCGGCGCCAGCAGTCCTGACTGTCGGGGCATTACCGTCGTGGAACTCCAGGGGATTGATTTTAACAAGCTGGATTTCACCAACTTTATGGACGACCTGATGAAAAATCAAAAAATACCGGAAAACGATGTGCTCACCAATAAGACCAGAGAACGAATTAAGGAAATCATGAGTCAGCAATCCGCGCAATAAACCATGCTGCCTAATAAAGAGACCGATAATCATGAAAATGAGTTTTCACAAAAAGCCTGTTATTGATTTTGTCCTGAGATTAACGCTAACAATAATCATTATTTCTCCGGTGATTTATTTCTCCTGGGATGCCGTCAAAGGGACGTCGGGAAGTGATTATGTCGAAAGTGTGGTCTTTATTCTTATGGCTGGGTTTGCCATGTCTGTGTGTTATTTGTTTTTCTCAGTCCTGGAGAAAGTTATAAATGCAAGGAAAAGCAAAGATGAATCGATATATCACGATTGAGAAATTTATAGACATTCTGAATGAAGAGAATTTACCCCAGGAGCATCATGTTATGGTGCTGGCTGTTCTTGCGGATATCTCTCTGCATACAGACAGGTTCCTGATTAACTCGTCCGAACTGGTTCAGATGGCCGCTCAGTACTCACCTGCTTTCCAGAAACTGCCAGCGGACCGGCAGGCTTTTATATCTTCAGTACTGAGCATGCCGCTATTCCTTATTATGTGACCAGGAGAGTCAATGGAAGAGAAAAAAGCATACGGGCTGGTCATGGTGTTTGTCGGGGTGTTTGTCTTTCTCCTGGTCAGCATTATGTCGTACAGCCTGTGGCGGGACAGGCAGGTTAACGCATTTATGACAACCAACCGGGCCTGGGGGATCCAGTGCGACACTGTTTCTCAGGCCGCGTGGGTGATCAGGGACGGGGAGCGGGTGGACCTTCAGATAAATTATCTGCCTCTGTACTGCAGCGGTTATCGCTTTGAAGCCCGTGATGATGCAGGAAAGGTACAGCGCCAGCTCGATAAATACAGTGTCTATCAGCATCTGTCACGCCAGTCGCATTAATTCATAAAAGGGTATTTGCCATGCGAACAATACATGCCGCCATGCTGGCGGGGTGCCTTTGCTGCGCCCTGATGCCGGCTTTCGCCAAAGACGCGGGCTGGCAGTGGTACAACGAGAAACTGAAGCCCCGTGATGAGGACAGGAAAGCCGTACCAGCGGCACCACCGCCGCAAATGGATATTCTGGAGAAACTCGCCACACTCCAGGCGGCCACCAAACGGTCGTTGTACGAAGCCATTCTGTATCCATCGTCTGAAAACTTCGTGAAGTATTTCCGGCTGCAGAACTACTGGACGCAGCAGGCAGGTTTGTTCTCGATGAGTGCGAAGAAAGCCATGCTGGAAAACCCCGAACTCGATTACAACCTGCAGTACAGCCACTACAACGGCACGGTAAAAAACCAGCTCGCTGCCGACTATGCCGAACAGCGACAGGCTATCTCCACCCTCGCACAGCACTACGGCGTGATGTTCTTCTACCGGGGCCGGGAAGCGATCGATGGCCAGCTGGTCCAGGTGATTAAAAATTTTCGCGAAACCTATGGCCTGAGCGTGATACCGGTGTCGGTTGACGGAGTGATTAACCCCATGCTTCCCGACAGCCGGACGGACCAGGGCCAGGCAGAGCAGCTTGGCGTGAAGTTCTTCCCCGCGATGATGCTGGTTAACCCGAAAAGTGGCCAGGTGAAGCCTCTCAGTTACGGCTTTATCAGTCAGGACGACCTGGCGAAACAGTTCCTCTATGTCTCCAGCGACTTTAAACCGAATTTCTAAGGAGTGTGTCATGCGAAATATTCGTTTTCCGGATTTAGATATCACCGGGATGTGGGTGCTGGCCGTGGGCGTGTTTTTCCACCTGATAGCCCGGCTTGTCAGAAAACAGCCTGAGCTGGCCGTCCAGGCCGGGGAAATCTTCGGGCTGGGTATGGTGGTGTTCGGGGGATACCGCATTCTAAACGCCCTGATTGCTGAAGCCGAAAAAGAGGAGAAAGCCTGTGAAAAACAGCCTGATGAACCTCGCTAAGACGCCGCTGGCGGCACTGGCTCTTTCCCTTGCACTGGCCGGGGTGGCACATGCGGGAACGCTCGATGAGGTGAAGTCGCTCTGGGATCCGCGGGGTATCTCCGGTACTGAAACGGCCTCCCCGCAGAGCGACACTCCCCAGGCGGTGAGCGGGGCATCTCAGCCACGCTGGTTACGACTCAGCAACGGAAAGCAGGTGGACCTGCGCGACTGGAAAGTGGTGCTGTTCATGCAGGGACACTGTCCCTACTGTCATAAGTTTGACCCGGTGCTGAAGCAGCTGGCCGGACAGTATGGCTTCTCCGTGTTCTCTTACACCATTGACGGACAGGGTGATGACGCGTTTCCGGAAGCGCTGCCGGCGCCTCCTGACGTGATGCAGACCTTTTTCCCCAATATCCCGGTGGCCACGCCGACTACGTTTCTGGTGAACGTAAACACGCTGGCAGCGTACCCGATCCTGCAGGGCGCCACGGATGCACAGGGCTTTATGGCCAGAGTGGATACGGTATTTCAGATGATGCACTGAGTCTCTGTTATATCCGGTCTTAGCAAGTGATTAAGGAAAATAGCCATGAACAAATATATACGTTCGACGGGACTGTATGCGTTTTTATTTCCAGCCAGTTTAAAGGACTCCGGGCAGACAGCAGCAGAAAGAATAGAACAACTGAAGCCGGAATTTATCCACCGGGAAAGGCGTCTGGAAATCTATCTGGAATTATTCATTGTGTTTCTCACTGCAGGTGCTCTGCTGTTATGGATAATGAGATTTTTATTTAATCTCTGCGTGGATGACTGGATAGCCAGCGGTGACCTGCGAGTAAAAGACCTGTGGAATATTATGATGTACGCCATCCCTTATGCGCTGATCGCTGTTGGGGTGGGGTTCTTTGTTGCCGGAGTGACATTAGCAATCCGCAATTTTTTCAGTTATCACCTTAAGACCCTTTTTATTCTGAGAAATGACAGAGTTAAAAAGAATGCTGTGCGTAATGGAGGACAGGATGCGAATTAAACTTCTGTCACTTTTCTGCGGTGCCGCGCTTGGCCTGTCATTTAGCGCCGCCGCCGACGTGAATGGCGACATGAATAACTTCTTCAATAAGCTCGGGTTTGCGTCCAATACCAGCCAGCCACAGGTCTGGCAGGGGCAGGCGGCGGGTTATGCCTCTGGCGGTTCGCTGTATGCCAGAACGCAGGTGAAAACGATCCAGCTGGTCAGCATGACCCTGCCGGATATTAACGCCGGCTGCGGCGGCATCGATGCGTACCTGGGGTCGTTCTCCTTTATCAACAGCGAGCAGCTGCAGCGCTTTGGCAAACAAATTATGTCCAACGCCGCGGGTTACTTCTTTGACCTTGCCCTGCAGACCACGGTTCCGGAGATCAAAACCGCAAAGGACTTCCTTCAAAAGATGGCCACTGACATGAACAGCATGAACCTCAGTTCCTGCCAGGCTGCTCAGGGAATTGTGGGTGGCCTGTTTCCTCGTACCCAGGTCGCTCAACAAAAGGTCTGCCAGGACATTGCCGGTGAAAGCAATATCTTTTCGGACTGGGCCGCCTCGCGCCAGGGTTGTACGGTGGGCGGCAAGATGGACAGCGTCCAGGATAAGGCCAGCGATAAAGACAAAGAACGTGTGATGAAGAACATTAACATCATGTGGAATGCCTTATCGAAGAACCGGCTCTTTGATGGCAATAAGGAGCTGAAAGAGTTTGTGATGACCCTGACCGGTACGCTGATTTTTGGTGAGAACAGTGAGATCACCCCGTTGCCGGCACGCACCACTGACCAGGATCTGATTAAAGCCATGATGGAGGGCGGCACAGCTAAAATCTACCACTGCAATGACTCGGATAAATGTCTCAAGGTCGTTGCTGATGCGACCGTAACCATCACCGCCAATAAGGCGCTCAAAAATCAGATTCGCGCTTTGTTGAGCAGTATCCAGAATAAAGCGGTGGCTGATGAAAAACTGACAGAGCAGGAGAAAGGGTTTATCTCCAGCACCACCATTCCGGTGTTCAAATACCTGGTCGATCCGCAGATGCTCGGGGTGTCTAACTCACTTATTTACCAGCTGACGGACTATATCGGCTACGACATCCTGCTGCAGTACATTCAGGAACTTATCCAGCAGGCCCGGGCGATGATCTCAACCGGTAATTATCCCCAGTCGACAATGGATATGATCATGGAAAATCTCAACCAGGCGAGTGTGCAGATTGCCGCTTTCCAGTCCCGTGTTCAGGTCCAGCAGGACGCCTTGCTTGTGGTTGACAGACAAATGAGTTACATGCGCCAGCAGGTCTCTGCCCGCATGATGACCCGCTACCAGAATAACTATCATTTTGGGGGGAATCTGTAATGCTTGAGATATATGCCATTGCTGGCGGCGACTGGTTACGGGGCAACCTGAACGCGATTGCGGCGTTTATGGGGACCAGCACATGGTCGACTATAGAAAAGATGTGTATCGCCATCTCGGTACTCATTGTGGCGGGGAACTGGGTAAAAAAACACAACGTAATGGACCTTATTGGCTGGGTCTTTTCCCTCACCCTGGTCTCTATGCTGGTTGTCATTCGTACCCCTGTGCAGATCATCGATTACAGTAACGTTGCGCAGGTCTATGAAGTCGATAATGTTCCTATTGGTCTTGCCATTCCTGCGTCGCTGACAACGAGGGTGGGAAACGCGCTTATCCAGAGTTATGAGATGGTCTTCGCGCTGCCGGACAGCGTCACGTACAGTAAAACGGGGATGTTATTTGGCAGTAATCTGGTCGCGAAAAGTACGGATTTTTTGTCACAAAATCCTCAGATTACGACGCTGTTTTCCGATTACGTACAAAACTGTGTGATGGGCGATATTTTCCTCAATCATAAGTACTCTTTTGAAGAATTACTGAATTCACCTGATCCGTATACCCTGATTTTTGCAAACCCAAGCCCACTGCGTGGCGTGTTTGATAAAAACAACCAGTTCCAGACATGCGAAGAGGCCTCACGGGATCTGAAATCGGCTCTTGCGCTTGATACTCAGACAGGCGGGAAAACCTGGAACTACTATGTTCGTCAGCTGTTTGGCGGCAAACCTAATCCCGATCTGCTTTTCAGCCAGATGATTGGCGACAGCTACAATTACTTCTACAGCTCGGGACAGAGCGCCGGGCAGATTATCCGCCAGAACGTCACGATGAACGCCCTGCGCAGTGGGATCCAGAGTTATGCGGCCCGCAGCGGGGACACCGCCAGTCTGGTCAATATGGCTAACACATCATCCCTTGAAAAGCAGCGGCTGGCACAGGCCACAATGGGGCACCAGGCGCTTCGCGCACTTCCACTGATGCAGACCGTCATTATGGGTTTAATGATTGGGATGTTCCCGATCATGGTGATGGCTGCCATGTTTAACATGATGACGCTGCAGGTGCTTAAAGGGTATGTGTTTGCGCTTATCTGGCTGCAGACGTGGCCATTACTGTTCGCCATCCTGAACAGCGCGATGGCCTACTATGCGAAGCAAAATGGCGTGCCGGTTGTTCTCTCTGAGTTGTCGCAGGTTCAGCTCAAAAACTCGGATATTGCGACCACCGCGGGTTATATTGCCGTGATGATACCGCCCTTGTCGTGGGGGATCGTGAAGAGCATGGGGGCCGCTTTCTCCAGTGCCTACAGCCATTTTTCTTCTTCGGGGCTCAGTGCAACATCGCAGGCGGCCTCCGGCGTGGTGGACGGGAATTACTCTTTCGCCAACATGCAGATGGAGAACGTCAGCGGCTACAGCTGGGGTACCAACAGTACAACCAGTTTCGGACAGATGTCGCGGCAGCTGGCGAATGGGGGTATGAGCACGCAGACGCGGGATGGATCGATGGTCTGGGACAGTGGTGGTGCAATGTCAAAACTGCCGGTGGATATCAACGTCGGTCGTCAGATAGCCAGTGCGCAGCAACAGATGGCCCGTGAGGCTGATGTCCAGGCCGAAAGCGCGCTGCATGGCTATAACAGCAGCGTGACAAGTGCCTGGAATAGTCTGCAGCAATTTGGCACCAATAAAGGGAACAGCACATCAACAACGACAGGGGCCGATACTACCGAGTCTTCGCAGGATTCGATGGCCAGAAGCAAGATGTGGAATGCGGTTGTTGCTAATGCGAAAGCCAACAACATCAGTAATGAGGAGTCTTTCCAGCAGTTGATGGATGATTCATCGAAAAGAACTCAATCATTTGATGCACATGTATCTGGTAAATGGAGTTCTGGGGATCAGCTGTTTGGCAAGTTAGGAAAGTGGGGCAGTGGTTTTTCTGCTGAAGTTGGTGGTAAAGGAAGTGCAGGCTGGGGACACAGCTCAGGTAATACAGATAACGTTGGAACTTCCGGTAGGGAATCGAATGACAGCCGACATGATACCAGCAGTCAGGCGGCCAAAGACTTTAAGGAAGCATCCGATTACTTTACCAGCCGCAAAACCACCACATCGGGCAATATTACCGATAATAATGCCAGCTCGCGTGTTGACCAGTTTGCCGCGTCACTCTCCAGTGCCAAAAACAGCTATGACCAGTATACAAGCAGCCGGACACGCAGCCATGAGTACAGTGAGATGGCATCACGCACAGAGAGCATGACTGGCCAGATGAACGAAAACCTGACTCAGCAGTTTGCGAACTTTGTTCAGCATCGTGCTCCACAGGATGCCGAAGCCATTCTGACCAATACCAGTTCTCCTGAAATTGCGGCGCAGCGTGAAGCCCTGGCGCGTGAATTCGTCAAAGAGCAGGTAGAACCCAGGGTTGATGCTGCGTATCAACAGGGGCGTGAAAGCATCGGACAGAATATGGCTGGGGTGTCAGGTGGTGGTGACAATGGTTCGGTAATGGCCGACTACGGACAAAATTCTCGTCGTATCGATGTTATGACACAAGATGCGGGTATTAAGGATAACGTGGGTCAGAAGGTGGATAGGATGATTACAGAGAATAAACAACAGCATCAGGAAACCCGCGAAAACATACAACGGCAAGGCGCAGAGGTGAAAAGTGAAAATGCTGAAATGGAAAAGAACCATAAAACTAAAGCAAATGAGTTTAAAGGTGATTATAATGAAAGAAAGAGTAAGGTAAATTCTTTACCTGGAGCTGACTCTCAGGCTGAGTTAGAGGAAAAAGCGGCGAAAACGCAAAAGGATTTTCTTGATGGGAAAAGATGAAAATGATGATGACCAATAAAATCCTCATTGAAGAAGTAGATGAGCTGAAAAATGTGTTTTCACGAGGTGAAATGGAGATACCATCTTTTTGGTCATGTCTATGGCCTGGAGTAATTGTTGCCGCCTGGAATATGATTTGCGCCCTAATTAGTGTAGGGGGCGGGTATTTGTCTGTTAAGTTCATATTTTGGGTGTTGGTGTTCCCCGGTGTTATAAGTCTTATTGTTCTGCTTGGTGTGGCAAGTGCGCGTTCACTTTTTTTATCTGTTCCCAGAACCTATAGAATGCGCTCGCAGGTATATCGGTTTATATCTAGAAAAGTTATGGTCTATGCACTTGTGTATATGGCTTTAATTCTAGCGCTTGCACTATTTAATAGAGTGTATTATGCCTCTCCATTTCCTTTTTCGTTCATGATTCTTATTGCGACGATTTTTGTATGGTTTGTTATGAATATTGATTTTGGACGATATCAACTTTCGGTACTCTCATCTGCGATAAACTCTTTCAGAGCAGAAAAGTTGGGGGGGGGATGATCCAGAGGCAACCTATCAATTATGGTGGTTTGTTAACAGCCTAAAAGTTTCCTTTGTTATTATTGGTTTCTTAGACTGTAATTAGTTTTCACATCTCGTTTAAAATTCGTATATAGTGAATGCGCATTCCGAAATCATAAGAGAATGTGTATTCACTCGTATTGATTATGTCACAAGGATTCAGGATGAAGCTTAATAAATTCATGGCTGTGATGGTCGTCAGCTCTGCTCTGGTGTTGTCTGGATGTAGTGCAATGGGAACCGCTATTAAAAAGAGAAATCTGGAAGTAAAAACCCAGATGAGCGAAACAATCTGGCTGGAACCTTCAAATAATAAGACGGTTTATCTGCAAATCAAAAATACCTCCGATAAGGATATGAGTGGCCTGCAGGCAAAAATTGCCAGCGCTGTCACTTCAAAGGGATATCAGGTCGTCAGTAACCCCGATACGGCGGGCTACTGGATCCAGGCGAATGTGCTCAAGGCCGATAAAATGGACCTTCGTGAGTCTCAGGGCTGGTTAAGCCGGGGTTATGAGGGCGCTGTGACTGGCGCCGCTCTTGGGGCGGGGATTACCGCTTACAACTCCAGTTCCGCGGGAGCAACCCTGGGAGTAGGGCTTGCAGCCGGTCTGGTCGGAATGGCGGCTGACGCGATGGTGGAAGATGTGAACTACACCATGATCACCGATGTTCAGATCGCGGAAAGAACCAAAACACAGGTTCAGACTGATAACGTGGCCGTATTACGTCAGGGAACATCCGGAGCAAAAGTGCAGACAAGTACTGAAACGGGTAATCAGCATAAATACCAGACTCGCGTCGTCTCTAACGCGAATAAAGTTAACCTCAAGTTCCCTGAAGCCCAGCCTGTTCTTGAAGACCAGCTGGCAAAATCGATCGCTAATATCCTGTAAACGTTCTATTCCACGGCCCGGGTACTCCGGGCCAGACTGGCATCACCTTTCCGGCGTGTCAGAATTCATTCGTCAAATAATCAGTTAATTCCACATCTAAACGGTGAACAGTTGCGCAATTTATTTGTGCATCTGTGAGGCGTTGCCGCCTTCGGCGGAGTCTTTTCGTCTTTATTTGAACAGAGGTTATTTATGACAATATCTGTGCCTGTCAGGTCTCTTGATACACATGAACTGATGCCTGGCGATATTTACCCACATCCTGCAGCGGGGGGAATTGATTCCCTGTCACATCGCGAGGTCTGTTCTCTCTTCAGTGACCACATCATGTATATCTGCAGCGCGTTAGTTATTCTTCTGCTTGTTTTCATCGCAGGTGTCTTTTTCCGAAAAATAATGACGTCTTCCGTGGAGCGTAAGCGAAACACGGCGTCAGTTATTTCCGATGCAAAGCCAGAAGTACAGAGCAAACCGGAATACTTCCATCTTTCCATATGTGTGGAAGGCCCGGCCAGCACGGATGACTCCGCCTTGTCCTCTCTTGCCTCCCGTGTTGTCCGCGAAGCAGAAAATCTGTATATCCCCGGCGTCAATCGCCGCGACAGCGCTGACGACGTGTTTGCCTGGTCCGTGCAGACTCAGTTTCCTTCTGACAGGCTCTTCGGCACACGGATTTTCCCGTCAACCGGCTGGTTTGAACGTCCGGATATGATTAAACATCCGGTGAAATGCTACTGCGTCTGCCTGCAGTACACGACTGAAACATTGCCATCCACACTGTATGCCCTGGTCGATGAGGCCGGACGGCAGGTGGCGAAGTCGTATATTAAAGGCGGGCACTGCCCTGGCTCAGAGGGCTATACCTTCTGCATAACCTCTTAATAGAAGTCAGTATCCGGCCTGGCCATCAATGGATCCGGGCATGACTGTAATCCTGTTTTGTGCCGGTGTATTTCCGCTGATTAATTTGTCCTTCCGACCCTAATACTTTACTGACGGATTAGTGCCATGAGTTTCAATGCCAAAGATATGACGCAGGGCGGTCAGATCGCCAATATGCGCTTTCGCATGTTTGGTCAGATTGCCAATATTATTTTCTACGTGCTGTTTATTTTATTCTGGGTGCTGTGCGGGCTGATGCTGATGTATCGGCTCAGCTGGCAAACCTTTGTGAACGGCTGCGTATACTGGTGGTGTACGACGCTGGGTCCGATGCGCGATATTATTCGTTCCCAGCCGGTATACACCATTCAGTATTACGGCCAGTCGCTGGAATATACCTCAGAACAAATCCTGGCCGATAAATATACTATCTGGTGCGGAGAGCAGCTGTGGACCAGTTTCGTCTTTGCAGCCGTGGTTTCTCTTGTTATCTGTATCGTGACGTTCTTCATCGCCAGTTGGGTGCTGGGCCGCCAGGGGAAACAGCAGAGTGAGGATGAGAATACCGGCGGGCGCCAGCTTTCCGATAAGCCCAAAGAAGTGGCCCGCCAGATGAAGCGTGATGGTATGGCCTCCGATATTAAAATTGGCGATCTGCCTATTCTTAAAAACTCCGAAATCCAGAACTTCTGCCTCCACGGTACCGTGGGTTCCGGTAAATCAGAAGTAATCCGCCGGCTACTGAATTATGTTCGTGCCCGGGGCGATATGGCCATCATTTACGATCGCTCCTGTGAGTTCGTCAAAAGCTATTACGACCCGTCACTGGATAAAATCCTCAACCCGCTGGACTCGCGCTGCGCGGCCTGGGATTTGTGGAAAGAGTGCCTGACGCTGCCGGACTTCGACAACATCTCCAACACTCTTATCCCGATGGGCACCAAAGAAGACCCGTTCTGGCAGGGCTCCGGTCGCACTATCTTTGCCGAAGGCGCGTACCTGATGCGTGAAGACAAGGATCGCAGCTACGAGAAGCTGGTTGATACCATGCTGTCCATTAAAATCGACAAGCTGCGCGCCTATCTGCAGAACACGCCGGCAGCGAACCTGGTTGAAGAGAAAATTGAGAAAACGGCCATCTCCATTCGTGCCGTGCTGACCAACTACGTCAAGGCTATTCGCTACCTGCAGGGCATCGAGAAGAACGGGGAGCCGTTCACTATCAGGGACTGGATGCGCGGTGTCCGTGAGGACCGACCCAATGGCTGGCTGTTTATCTCCTCCAACGCTGACACCCATGCTTCCCTGAAGCCGGTTATCTCGATGTGGCTGTCAATTGCTATCCGCGGCCTGCTGGCGATGGGGGAGAACCGTAACCGGCGCGTGTGGATTTTCGCCGACGAGCTCCCCACGCTGCACAAGCTGCCGGACCTGGTCGAAATCCTCCCGGAGGCGCGTAAATTTGGTGGTTGTTATGTGTTCGGTATTCAGTCCTATGCCCAGCTGGAAGATATCTATGGCGTCAAGCCTGCCGCCACGCTCTTTGACGTGATGAACACCCGAGCCTTCTTCCGCTCCCCGAGTAAAGAGATTGCGGAGTTTGCTGCCGGTGAAATTGGCGAGAAGGAAATCCTCAAGGCCAGCGAGCAGTACTCCTACGGTGCTGACCCGGTGCGTGATGGTGTATCGACCGGGAAAGAAAAAGAGCGGGAAACGCTGGTCAGTTACTCCGATATTCAGACGCTGCCTGACCTGTCCTGCTATGTCACGCTGCCCGGGCCGTATCCGGCCGTGAAACTGGCCCTCAAATACAAACCGCGTCCGAAAATTGCCGAGGGATTTATTCCTCGCACTCTCGATGCGCGGGTGGATGCGCGGCTCAGTGCGTTGCTTGAAGCGCGGGAAGCTGAAGGCAGTCTTGCCAGGGCACTTTTCACGCCGGATGCGCCGGCATCCGGGCCCGCTGATACAAACAGTCACGCCGGTGAACAACCTGAGCCGGTCAGTCAGCCTGCGCCAGCAGACATGACAGTATCTCCGGCACCGGTAAAAGCGCCGCCGACAACGAAGATGCCGGCAGAGGAACCTTCCGTCAGAGCAACGGAGCCTTCCGTCCTGCGGCTCACGACCGTACCGTTGATCAAGCCAAAAGCAGCCGCTGCTGCCGCTGCAGCCGCAACAGCATCCTCTGCCGGTACCCCTGCTGCAGCTGCAGGCGGGACAGAACAGGAGCTGGCGCAGCAGTCTGCGGAACAGGGACAGGACATGCTGCCGGCCGGCATGAACGAGGACGGTGTCATCGAGGACATGCAGGCGTATGACGCCTGGCTGGCAGATGAGCAGACACAGCGGGATATGCAGCGGCGTGAGGAAGTCAATATCAACCACAGCCACCGCCACGATGAACAGGATTATGTCGAGATTGGGGGGAACTTCTGATGATGTCGATTGGCTCCGTTAAATCGGCGGGCAGTGCCGGTAATTACTATACGGATAAGGATAATTACTACGTCATAGGGAGCATGGACGAACGCTGGCAGGGTAAGGGGGCTGAGGCGCTGGGGATCGACGGGAAAGCCGTGGATAAGGCGCTGTTTACGGAACTGCTGAAAGGGAAGCTGCCGGATGGCAGCGACCTGACCCGGATACAGGACGGCGCCAACAAGCACCGGCCCGGTTATGACCTGACCTTCTCGGCCCCCAAAAGCGTGTCGGTCATGGCGATGCTGGGCGGCGATAAACGCCTTATCGATGCCCACAACCAGGCGGTAACCGAAGCGGTGCGGCAACTGGAGACGCTGGCCGCGACCCGGGTCATGACGGACGGTAAAAGCGAAACGGTGCTGACCGGAAATCTGATTGTGGCGAAATTCAACCACGACACGAACCGTAACCAGGAACCTCAGATACACACCCATGCCGTCGTCATTAACGCCACGCAGAACGGGGACAAATGGCAGTCTCTCGGCACAGATAAGATCGGTAAAACAGGTTTTATCGAGAACGTGTACGCGAACCAGATAGCGTTCGGGAAGCTTTACCGGGAGGCGTTCAAACCCCTGGTTGAGAAGCTTGGCTATGAGACGGAAGTTGTGGGCAAACACGGGATGTGGGAGATGAAAGGGGTCCCTGTGGAACCGTTCTCCACCCGGTCTCAGGAGGTCAGGGAGGCCGCAGGGCCCGATGCCTCCCTGAAGTCCCGGGATGTGGCCGCGCTCGATACCCGCAAGTCGAAAGACGCCATCGATCCGGCAGAGAAGATGGTGGAGTGGATGAACACGCTGAAGGAGACCGGGTTTGACATCCGGGGGTACCGTGAGGCCGCCGATGCGCGAGCCGCAGAGCTGGCCCGTGCACCTGCCGCGCCGGTGAACACTGACGGTCCGGATATCACGGATGTGGTGACGAAAGCGATTGCCGGTCTCAGCGACCGCAAGGTGCAGTTCACGTATGCCGACCTGCTGGCACGCACGGTCGGCCAGCTGGAGGCGAAGGACGGTGTGTTTGAGCTGGCGAGAAAGGGCATCGATGCCGCCATTGAACGGGAGCAGCTTATCCCTCTCGATCGCGAGAAAGGCCTGTTCACCTCAAACATCCACGTTCTCGATGAACTCGCCGTCAAAGCCCTTAGTCAGGAGGTGCAGCGCCAGAATCATGTCTCCGTCACGCCTGATGCGTTTGTGGTGCGCCAGGTCCCTTTCAGCGATGCCGTCAGTGTGCTGGCGCAGGATCGCCCGGTAATGGGTATCGTTTCCGGTCAGGGCGGTGCCACCGGCCAGCGGGAGCGGGTGGCCGAGTTAACCCTGATGGCCCGGGAGCAGGGGCGTGACGTCCATATCCTGGCGGCCGATAACCGCTCACGTGATTTTCTCGCCGGTGATGTGCGTCTGGCCGGGGAAACGGTGACCGGTAAATCCGCCCTGCAGGACGGGACGGCGTTTATTCCGGGCGGAACACTCATCGTGGATCAGGCGGAGAAGCTGAGCCTGAAGGAAACGATTTCCCTGCTCGATGGTGCGATGCGCCATAACGTGCAGGTCCTGCTCTCCGACAGCGGGAAGCGCAGCGGGACCGGCAGCGCGCTGACGGTGCTGAAGGACAGCGGCGTGAATACGTATCGCTGGCAGGGTGGCCATCAGACCACAGCCGACATCATCAGTGAACCGGATAAAGGAGCACGCTACAGCCGGCTGGCACAGGAGTTTGCCGTCAGCGTGCGTGAAGGGCAGGAAAGCGTGGCCCAAATCAGCGGGACGCGTGAACAGAGCGTACTCAACGGCCTTATCCGTGACTCCCTCAGACAGGAGGGGGTGCTGGGTGAGAAAGACACGACCATTACAGCCCTGACGCCGGTGTGGCTGGACAGCAAAAGCCGGGGCGTGCGGGATTATTACCGGGAGGGGATGGTGATGGAACGCTGGGATCCGGAGACCCGGACGCACGATCGCTTTGTCATTGACCGGGTGACCGGGAGCAGCAATATGCTGACCCTGAAAGACCGGGAAGGGGTCCGTCTGGATCTGAAGGTTTCCGCGGTCGACAGCCAGTGGACGCTGTTCCGGGCAGATACACTGCCGGTGGCAGAGGGGGAACGTCTGGCGGTGCTCGGGAAGATACCGGACACACGCCTGAAGGGCGGGGAAAGCATCACGGTGATGAAAGTGGAGGACGGGCAGCTGACGGTACAGCGGCCGGGGCAGAAAACCACGCAGACCCTGGCCGTGGGCGCGGGCGTGTTTGACGGTATTAAAATCGGCCACGGCTGGGTGGAAAGTCCCGGCAGGTCGGTTAGCGAGACGGCAACGGTCTTTGCGTCGGTGACGCAGCGTGAGCTGGATAACGCCACCCTCAACCAGCTGGCGCAGAGCGGAAGTCATCTCCGGCTGTACTCGGCGCAGGATGCGGCGCGCACGACGGAGAAGCTGTCGCGGCATACCGCCTTCAGCGTGGTCTCAGAGCAGCTGAAGACCCGATCCGGCGAGACGGACCTGGATGCGGCCATTGCGCAGCAGAAGGCCGGACTGCGTACCCCGGCAGAACAGGCCATTCACCTGGCCATCCCGCTGCTTGAAAGTGAGAAACTGACCTTCTCCCGGCCCCAGCTGCTGGCGACGGCGCTGGAAACCGGGGGCGGGAAGGTTTCGATGGCGGACATCGACACGACCATCCAGGCACAAATCAGGTCGGGGCAGTTGCTGAATGTACCGGTGGCGCACGGCTACGGCAATGACCTGCTGATTTCCCGTCAGACCTGGGACGCCGAAAAAAGCATCCTGACCCACGTGCTGGAAGGTAAAGACGCGGTGGCCCCCCTGATGGACCGCGTGCCGGCCAGTCTGATGACGGACCTGACCGCCGGACAGCGGGCGGCGACCCGGATGATTCTGGAAAGCACGGACCGGTTCACGGTGGTTCAGGGGTATGCCGGGGTGGGGAAAACCACCCAGCTCCGGGCAGTCATGAGTGCCATCAGTCTGCTGCCGGAAGAGACCCGTCCGCGCGTCATCGGTCTGGCGCCGACGCATCGCGCGGTCGGGGAAATGCAGAGTGCTGGCGTGGATGCGCGCACGACGGCATCGTTCCTCCACGACACGCAGCTGCTACAGCGCAATGGCCAGACACCCGATTTCAGCAACACCCTGTTCCTGCTCGACGAGAGCTCAATGGTGGGGCTGGCCGATATGGCAAAAGCCCACTCCCTCATCGTCGCCGGCGGTGGGCGGGCGGTGTCCAGTGGGGATAACGACCAGCTGCAGCCCATCGCGCCGGGCCAGCCGTTCAGGCTGACGCAGCAGCGCAGCGCCGCCGACGTTGCCATCATGAAAGAGATTGTACGCCAGATGCCTGAGCTGCGACCGGCGGTCTACAGCCTGATTGAGCGGGATGTGCACCGCGCCCTGACCACCATCGAGCAGGTCACGCCGGAGCAGGTGCCGAGAAAAGAAGGCGCCTGGGCGCCGGGCAGTTCTGTGGTGGAATTCACGCCAAAGCAGGAAAAGGCGATAGAAAAGGCGCTGAGCGAGGGGAAAACCCTGCCGGAAGGTCAGCCCGCGACGCTCTACGAGGCGCTGGTGAAGGACTATACCGGACGGACCCCGGAGGCACAGTCGCAGACGCTGGTGATCACCCATCTGAATAAGGACCGGCGGGCGCTGAACAGTCTGATCCATGACGCACGGCGGGAGAACGGGGAAACCGGCAAAGAGGAAATCACCCTGCCGGTGCTGGTCACGAGTAACATCCGTGACGGTGAACTGCGCAAACTGTCGACCTGGACGGCTCACAAGGAGGCGGTGGCGCTGGTTGATAACGTATACCACCGTATCAGCAAGGTGGATAAGGCTAATCAGCTGATCACCCTGACAGACAGTGAAGGAAAGGAGCGATATATCTCACCCCGGGAGGCATCGGCAGAAGGCGTCACGCTCTATCGTCAGGAAAAGATAACCGTGTCTCAGGGGGACCGAATGCGCTTCAGCAAAAGTGACCTGGAGCGCGGCTATGTGGCCAACAGTATCTGGGAGGTGCAGTCTGTTTCGGGTGACAGTGTCACGCTATCTGATGGCAAACTCACCCGTACGCTGACCCCGAAGGCGGATCAGGCGCAGCAGCATATCGACCTCGCCTACGCCATTACGGCCCACGGCGCCCAGGGGGCCAGCGAACCGTATGCCATCGCGCTGGAAGGGGTGGCCGGTGGTCGGGAACAGATGGCCAGCTTTGAGTCTGCCTATGTGGCGTTATCCCGCATGAAACAGCATGTTCAGGTCTACACCGACAACCGTGAGGGCTGGATAAAGGCCATCAAGCATTCACCTGAGAAAGCGACGGCGCACGATATTCTTGAACCCCGTAACGACCGGGCGGTGAAAACAGCCGATCTGCTGTTCGGGCGGGCAAGGCCACTGGATGAAACCGCCGCGGGCCGGGCAGCCCTGCAGCAGTCCGGTCTGGCACAGGGAAGTTCACCAGGAAAATTCATTTCTCCGGGGAAAAAGTACCCTCAGCCGCATGTGGCGCTGCCGGCATTTGATAAAAACGGGAAAGCCGCCGGTATCTGGCTCAGCCCGCTGACCGATCGGGACGGACGGCTGGAGGCTATCGGCGGAGAGGGACGAATTATGGGCAATGAAGACGCCCGGTTCGTGGCGCTGCAGAACAGCCGCAACGGAGAAAGCCTGCTGGCCGGGAATATGGGGGAGGGCGTCAGAATGGCCCGCGACAATCCCGATACGGGGGTGGTGGTGCGGCTGGCCGGTGATGACCGCCCCTGGAACCCCGGGGCCATGACCGGTGGGCGGGTATGGGCTGAACCGGCGCCGGTGGCTCCGGTACCGCAGGCCGGGGCTGACATTATCCTCCCGCCAGAGGTACTGGCACAGCGGGCGGCAGAAGAACAGCAGCGCCGGGAAATGGAAAAACAGGCGGAACAGACTGCCCGGGAAGTGGCCGGGGAGGCGCGTAAAGCCGGCGAGCCGGCGGACCGGGTGAAAGAGGTTATCGGGGACGTCATTCGCGGACTGGAGCGTGACCGGCCGGGTACGGAGAAAACGACGCTACCGGATGATCCTCAGTTCCGGCGCCAGGAGGAGGCGATTCAGCAGGTGGCCTCAGAACGTCTGCAGCGTGAGCGTCTGCAGGCTGTGGAGCGGGACATGGTTCGTGACCTTAACCGCGAGAAAACACTCGGGGGCGACTGACGCGCCTGCGGCTTGTCTGCTCCGGCAGCCTCCCCGATTGAAATCGGGCAGTCTGCCGGAGCGCTAAAAGGAAAAAAAACATGAGAGCACAACACACATTTCCAGGCGCGACAGACAGCTGGCTTCAGCGCCTGCTGACCTGGACACCGGGACAAACGGATATGATTAAAACGGTCGCACTGGTACTGATGGTGACTGACCACACCGGCTTACTGCTGGCCGGAAACAATGAAGTGATGCGCCTGCTGGGACGTGGTTGTTTTCCGCTGTTCGGTCTGGCATGGGGAATGAATCTGGCACGGCACGCGGAAATACGCCAGTCTCAACTGAACAGCCTGTGGGGCTGGGCGCTGGTCGCCCAGGTGTCGTTTATGCTCATCGGGTACCCGTGGTATACCGGGAATATTCTGTTTGCCTTTGCCGTTACGGGCCAGGTCCTGCGGTGGGTCAGCCAGCCGTCCTGGTATTACACCCTCCCGGCGGCTGGACTGCTGGTCACCTGGATACCCCTGTCAACCGGCAGCTACGGCATGGCCGGAGTGGGCATGCTCACCGCCAGCTGGCTGCTTTGTCGCGCACAGCATGCACCGGAACGGCTGGGATACGGGGTGTTGTGGGCCCTCATGGTGTTGCTGATGAATATGCATGACGTGAGTGAATCAGTGGCCGGACTGGCGATTGCGCTGCTGACGCTGATGGTGTGCTCATCTGCCGGAGAACGTGTGAAACGCTTCTGGCCGCGGCAGTTCTTCGTGATGTTCTATGCCGTGCACCTGGCGGTACTGGGTATTGTCGTCTCAATGTGAACGCAGGAGCAGGAAAGGGTGATACCGTTCAGGTATAGTAGCTCTTATTAACTGAACGATAGGCAATTGTTATGGCAGAAGAAAAACGCCCTGTACTGAGCCTGAAACGAAAACCGGCGGAGAACAGCACGGCCCCCGCAGAGGCAACCCCTGCTCCTGGTGTGGTGCGCCGAAAGAAGGTCGTGGTGGTCTCGTCCCCGCCGGCCTGGAAGGCAAAGAAAGCGAAACTTGAGAAGGCTAAACAAGCGGCCGAAGCCGACGCGCGCAACGCTGCGCCGGCGCCGGATAAAGCGGTAAAGACGCCACCTCCGGTGCGTTATCTTCGCCTGCTGCCGCCGGAACAGGCCATCATGACCCTGAAGGCATTCTGGCCACAGCTGTTCGACGGAAACTCACCCCGTCTGCTGGCGAGGGGAATGCGCGAGCAGCTGTTTGCCGACATTGTGAACCGCGACCTGCCGCTGTCGCATAAACAGGTCATTAAGTGCCTGAAGAGTCTGACCCGGTCTGCGGACTATCTGTCCCGGATGAAGGTGGGGGCCTCCCGCTATGATCTGCAGGGGAATGCCGTTGCGACCGTCACTGCAGAGGAAGCGCAGTACGCCAGTGAGCGCATGATGAAGGAGCTGCTGCGAGCTGAACGAAAGATGAGTCAGACCCTTTAATTATATTTACCCATTCCTGATAATTATACCTGGGAATCCTCAGCTAATAGATGTAACGAAAATTAGCTGAGGGTATGCCTGAAATAGCAACAGGTATTCATTTTATATTTGCCGCATTACAGGCTGCGGCATCATAACTGTCCGTGCAGACAGATTCTGGATGACGATGACTGAAAAAATTATTGCTCTCGTAGATTATGAAAATATTGGTACACTTGAAAATGTCCGTCTGTCCCGTTATGAACGCCTTATTTTATTTACCGGGCCTCAGCAGGAGTTTATACGTTTTCCAGCTGTAACGTATGCAGGTGATATATCGGTAAGCGTATTCCAGGTTTCGAATGTGTCAAAAAATAATGTGGACTTCCATCTGGTGTTTGAGCTGGGAAGACTTAGCGCGACTGCACCGGAAGAGACGATATTTCATATTATCTCGAATGATAAAGGCTATGATGGCGTCATTGCCGAGCTATGCAGGGCGGGGAGACGATGTTGCCGTATATCATCGCCTTGCTCTGCAGAGAAACCGAAGGCGGCACCTATGGTAATCAGTAACGATGAAGTGCTGCACCTGACCGATAAAGTCCAGTCATTAAGTAAAAAATCTGCAGGGAACCGCCCGGCGAATACTTCATCCCTGATGAATTATATTAAATCCCTGTCCGGTAATACAAAAGGCATGGCGCTTTATGGTCGCGTTAAAGAGGAATTAATCAGGCGTGGTGTGATTGCGGTGTATGAGAAAACAGTGGTCTGGCGATAATGAAATTAAGACGGCTGTGAATGTTATTTTTATCTAAAAAGGAATCAATATGTTCAGATATTTCATTCTGCGCCCTGAGCAGCAGTTATTCTGTTATTTATACGGCTGCGCGCTGGCACTGGTTCAGATGGTTTTATTTTCTCCTGTATCCCGGGCAAGCGGATTTTATCTGGTTGCGTTATCTGTCGCGCTGTTCTGGGCCGGTCTGGCCCTGTACACCCGGCACATCGACCGGATGAGAAAGCCAGAGGTCTCACCGCTGGTCAGTATTCGCGACGGTATTCAGGTGGTGGCCGAGGTGCCGCGCTATGAAAAGGCCCGGCTGGAATGGGAAATCCTCCGGGATGATGAGGTGTTTCGCCAGCAAAGGTGTGAGCTTACAGGCCTGACCGGACGGGTTATCAGCCGGGGGCTGTTGTATACGCCGGCGGTGATGCTGGTCGGTATCGGTATTCTCGCCTGGGGTTCCCCACAGGATGCCATCCGGCTGATTAATGCTCTTCGTAATATGCCTGCTGCGGAACTGGTGCATCAGATTGGTTTTGTCCTGTGCCACTTCCTGCAGATTAGCGTCATATCAGTTCTGATTGCTGATGTTGGGGTCTGACGCTCAGTGGAACGAAAACTCACGTTAAGGGATTTTGGTCATGAGATTATCAAAAAGGATCTTCACCTAGATCCTTTTAAATTAAAAATGAAGTTTTAAATCAATCTAAAGTATATATGACCTAGATTCTACGTCAGTACTTCAAAAAGCATAATCAAAGCCTTGATAAATATGCATTCCTTCGAAATTCAGCTTTCACCCATTGGGTGAAAGAAAAGTGCTCAAAAATATGTTAAATTATCAGCTTTTATGACTCGATATATGGTAAAATAATAGTAAGAAAAGTAGTAAAAAGGGGTTCTAATTATGATTAATAAAATTGATTTCAAAGCTAAGAATCTAACATCAAATGCAGGTCTTTTTCTGCTCCTTGAGAATGCAAAAAGCAATGGGATTTTTGATTTTATTGAAAATGACCTCGTATTTGATAATGACTCAACAAATAAAATCAAGATGAATCATATAAAGACCATGCTCTGCGGTCACTTCATTGGCATTGATAAGTTAGAACGTCTAAAGCTACTTCAAAATGATCCCCTCGTCAACGAGTTTGATATTTCCGTAAAAGAACCTGAAACAGTGTCACGGTTTCTAGGAAACTTCAACTTCAAGACAACCCAAATGTTTAGAGACATTAATTTTAAAGTCTTTAAAAAACTGCTCACTAAAAGTAAATTGACATCCATTACGATTGATATTGATAGTAGTGTAATTAACGTAGAAGGTCATCAAGAAGGTGCGTCAAAAGGATATAATCCTAAGAAACTGGGAAACCGATGCTACAATATCCAATTTGCATTTTGCGACGAATTAAAAGCATATGTTACCGGATTTGTAAGAAGTGGCAATACTTACACTGCAAACGGTGCTGCGGAAATGATCAAAGAAATTGTTGCTAACATCAAATCAGACGATTTAGAAATTTTATTTCGAATGGATAGTGGCTACTTTGATGAAAAAATTATCGAAACGATAGAATCTCTTGGATGCAAATATTTAATTAAAGCCAAAAGTTATTCTACACTCACCTCACAAGCAACGAATTCATCAATTGTATTCGTTAAAGGAGAAGAAGGTAGAGAAACTACAGAACTGTATACAAAATTAGTTAAATGGGAAAAAGACAGAAGATTTGTCGTATCTCGCGTACTGAAACCAGAAAAAGAAAGAGCACAATGGTAATGACTCCAACTTACTGATAGTGTTTTATGTTCAGATAATGCCCGATGACCTTGTCATGCAGCTCCACCGATTTTGAGAACGACAGTGACTTCCGTCCCAGCCTTGCCAGATGTTGTCTCAGATTCAGGTTATGCCGCTCAATTCGCTGAGTGTAACGCTTGCTGATTACGTGCAGCTTTCCCTTCAGGCGGGATTCATACAGCGGCCAGCCATCCGTCATCCATACCACGACCTCAAAGGCCGACAGCAGGCTTAGAAGACGCTCCAGTGTGGCCAGAGTGCGTTCACCGAATACGTGCGCAACAACCGTCTTCCGGAGCCTGTCATACGCGTAAAACAGCCAGCGCTGGCGCGATTTAGCCCCGACGTATCCCCACTGTTCGTCCATTTCCGCGCAGACGATGACGTCACTGCCCGGCTGTATGCGCGAGGTTACCGACTGCGGCCTGAGTTTTTTAAATGGCGGAAAATCGTGTTGAGGCCAACGCCCATAATGCGGGCGGTTGCCCGGCATCCAACGCCATTCATGGCCATATCAATGATTTTCTGGTGCGTACCGGGTTGAGAAGCGGTGTAAGTGAACTGCAGTTGCCATGTTTTACGGCAGTGAGAGCAGAGATAGCGCTGATGTCCGGCGGTGCTTTTGCCGTTACGCACCACCCCGTCAGTAGCTGAACAGGAGGGACAGCTGATAGAAACAGAAGCCACTGGAGCACCTCAAAAACACCATCATACACTAAATCAGTAAGTTGGCAGCATCACCTATTTCTTGCAGCAAAAATAATCAAAACCGCAAGATATGTAATCATGAAGTTGTCGGAAAACTATCCGTACAAGGGAGTGTATGAAAAATGTCTGGTATAATAAGAATATCATCAATAAAATTGAGTGTTGCTCTGTGGATAACTTGCAGAGTTTATTAAGTATCATTGCAGCAAAGATGAAATCAATGATTTATCAAAAATGATTGAAAGGTGGTTGTAAATAATGTTACAATGTGTGAGAAGCAGTCTAAATTCTTCGTGAAATAGTGATTTTTGAAGCTAATAAAAAACACACGTGGAATTTAGGTTTCATTCTGGCGACGTCCGTATTTGCCTTTCGGAAGCATAAAATCGGACGCGTTGTGGCTCGCTTCAGGTAAAATATTGACTATTCATGTTGTTGTTATTTCGTTTCTTCCAGAATAAGGAATCCCATGGTTAAAAAATCACTGCGCCAGTTCACGCTGATGGCGACGGCAACCGTCACGCTGTTGTTAGGAAGTGTGCCGCTGTATGCGCAAACGGCGGACGTACAGCAAAAACTTGCCGAATTAGAGCGGCAGTCGGGAGGCAGACTGGGTGTGGCATTGATTAACACAGCAGATAATTCGCAAATACTTTATCGTGCTGATGAGCGCTTTGCGATGTGCAGCACCAGTAAAGTGATGGCCGCGGCCGCGGTGCTGAAGAAAAGTGAAAGCGAACCGAATCTGTTAAATCAGCGAGTTGAGATCAAAAAATCTGACCTTGTTAACTATAATCCGATTGCGGAAAAGCACGTCAATGGGACGATGTCACTGGCTGAGCTTAGCGCGGCCGCGCTACAGTACAGCGATAACGTGGCGATGAATAAGCTGATTGCTCACGTTGGCGGCCCGGCTAGCGTCACCGCGTTCGCCCGACAGCTGGGAGACGAAACGTTCCGTCTCGACCGTACCGAGCCGACGTTAAACACCGCCATTCCGGGCGATCCGCGTGATACCACTTCACCTCGGGCAATGGCGCAAACTCTGCGGAATCTGACGCTGGGTAAAGCATTGGGCGACAGCCAACGGGCGCAGCTGGTGACATGGATGAAAGGCAATACCACCGGTGCAGCGAGCATTCAGGCTGGACTGCCTGCTTCCTGGGTTGTGGGGGATAAAACCGGCAGCGGTGGCTATGGCACCACCAACGATATCGCGGTGATCTGGCCAAAAGATCGTGCGCCGCTGATTCTGGTCACTTACTTCACCCAGCCTCAACCTAAGGCAGAAAGCCGTCGCGATGTATTAGCGTCGGCGGCTAAAATCGTCACCGACGGTTTGTAATAGCGGAAACGGAATGGGGAAACTCATTCCGTTTTTGTTTATCGCCTTAGACGGCAAAAGTGCTGTCGCCCACCTGCGCTTGCGCATACCAGGCCATAAGCTCCGTGGTTCCTGGTTCTCCTTCCGCTGGAGCCCAGTGCGCATAGTCATCGGCAGCCACGGGTTGATAGCCACCGTGTTTTACTTCAAAAATTATGCCACCGGTATCCAGCGACAGCACGGCATGCCAGGTTCCTGCGGCCATCTCCAGCACCGTACAGGTTTCCCCCAATATCGCCCGATGGGTGACGGTACCCCGATCGTCAAAATTCAGCACCACGAAACGACCCCTTAATGGCAACAGTAGCTCGAAGGTGTGAGGGTGTCGGTGCGGGCGCACGTAGGTCCCAGGTTCCATGGCAATAGCCAGACGTTGGACCGAATCGCTTAATTCTGGATGGAAATTACGGTGCGCGCGGAGCCGAGGCGATTGCACAGCCGCTGCGCTCTGTTGCTGCATATCGCTCATGGTAATTTGTTTCATCAGGATGACCTTGTCGATTAATGAATTGGGGGGGATTACCGTATGACGTCAGGGTGACAGAACCCGCAGAGCAAGTGAAGAACTGGGTTTGCCAATTTTTCCCTATCCTGATTTACTGAAATGGTATTGACGGTAGTGCTGATATTCAGGCCACTTTTTTAGTTGATAAAAGTCTGTAATTCTTTTTACCGTCTGGGAAAAATTTACGGTGGTAATCACCCCCCAATTATTTCAGTATGAGTAAACTTGGTCTGACAGTTACCAATGCTTAATCAGTGAGGCACCTATCTCAGCGATCTGTCTATTTCGTTCATCCATAGTTGCCTGACTCCCCGTCGTGTAGATAACTACGATACGGGAGGGCTTACCATCTGGCCCCAGTGCTGCAATGATACCGCGAGACCCACGCTCACCGGCTCCAGATTTATCAGCAATAAACCAGCCAGCCGGAAGGGCCGAGCGCAGAAGTGGTCCTGCAACTTTATCCGCCTCCATCCAGTCTATTAATTGTTGCCGGGAAGCTAGAGTAAGTAGTTCGCCAGTTAATAGTTTGCGCAACGTTGTTGCCATTGCTGCAGGCATCGTGGTGTCACGCTCGTCGTTTGGTATGGCTTCATTCAGCTCCGGTTCCCAACGATCAAGGCGAGTTACATGATCCCCCATGTTGTGCAAAAAAGCGGTTAGCTCCTTCGGTCCTCCGATCGTTGTCAGAAGTAAGTTGGCAGCAGTGTTATCACTCATGGTTATGGCAGCACTGCATAATTCTCTTACTGTCATGCCATCCGTAAGATGCTTTTCTGTGACTGGTGAGTACTCAACCAAGTCATTCTGAGAATAGTGTATGCGGCGACCGAGTTGCTCTTGCCCGGCGTCAACACGGGATAATACCGCACCACATAGCAGAACTTTAAAAGTGCTCATCATTGGAAAACGTTCTTCGGGGCGAAAACTCTCAAGGATCTTACCGCTGTTGAGATCCAGTTCGATGTAACCCACTCGTGCACCCAACTGATCTTCAGCATCTTTTACTTTCACCAGCGTTTCTGGGTGAGCAAAAACAGGAAGGCAAAATGCCGCAAAAAAGGGAATAAGGGCGACACGAAAATGTTGAATACTCATACTCTTCCTTTTTCAATATTATTGAAGCATTTACCAGGGTTATTGTCTCATGAGCGGATACATATTTGAATGTATTTAGAAAAATAAACAAATAGGGGTTCCGCGCACATTTCCCCGAAAAGTGCCACCTGACGTCTAAGAAACCATTATTATCATGACATTAACCTATAAAAATAGGCGTATCACGAGGCCCTTTCGTCTTCAAGAATTTTATAAACCGTGGAGCGGGCAATACTGAGCTGATGAGCAATTTCCGTTGCACCAGTGCCCTTCTGATGAAGCGTCAGCACGACGTTCCTGTCCACGGTACGCCTGCGGCCAAATTTGATTCCTTTCAGCTTTGCTTCCTGTCGGCCCTCATTCGTGCGTTCTAGGATCCTCCGGCGTTCAGCCTGTGCCACAGCCGACAGGATGGTGACCACCATTTGCCCCATATCACCGTCGGTACTGATCCCGTCATCAATGAACCGGACTGCCACGCCCTGAGCGTCAAATTCCTTTATCAGTTGGATCATATCGGCAGTGTCGCGGCCAAGACGGTCGAGCTTCTTAACCAGAATGACATCACCTTCCTCCACCTTCATCCTCAGCAAATCCAGCCCTTCCCGGTCTGTTGAACTGCCGGATGCCTTATCGGTAAATATACGGTTTGCTTTCACACCTGCGTCTTTGAGTGCTCTGACCTGAAGATCAAGAGACTGCTGACTGGTTGAGACCCGAGCGTAACCAAAAAGTCGCATAAAAATGTACCTTAAATCGAATATCGGACAACTCATGTCTATTATTACAAATTTACGATTTAATAGACATATTAATGTAACAGTTTTACGATGTCCGATAATTTATAACATTTCGTACGGTTGGAAAAATGTTACTAAATGCCCGTCAGGCAGGGAGGCCGATATGCCCGTTGACTTTCTGACCACTGAGCAGACTGAAAGCTATGGCAGATTCACCGGTGAACCGGATGAGCTTCAGCTGGCACGATATTTTCACCTTGATGAAGCAGACAAGGAATTTATCGGAAAAAGCAGAGGTGATCACAACCGTCTGGGCATTGCCCTGCAAATTGGATGTGTCCGTTTTCTGGGCACCTTCCTCACCGATATGAATCATATTCCTTCCGGCGTCCGGCATTTTACCGCCAGACAGCTCGGGATTCGTGATATCACCGTTCTTGCAGAATACGGTCAGAGGGAAAATACCCGCCGTGAGCATGCAGCGCTGATACGTCAGCACTATCAGTATCGTGAATTTGCCTGGCCCTGGACATTTCGCCTTACCCGTCTTTTATATACCCGGAGCTGGATAAGCAACGAACGTCCTGGCCTGCTTTTCGATCTGGCGACAGGGTGGCTTATGCAACATCGTATTATTCTCCCCGGAGCCACTACGCTGACCCGGTTGATTTCAGAGGTAAGGGAAAAGGCGACGTTGCGCCTGTGGAACAAACTGGCACTGATACCGTCAGCCGAACAGCGTTCACAGCTGGAGATGCTGCTGGGGCCAACTGATTGCAGCCGCCTGTCTTTACTGGAATCACTGAAAAAGGGCCCTGTGACCATCAGTGGTCCGGCGTTTAATGAAGCAATTGAACGCTGGAAAACTCTGAACGATTTTGGCCTGCATGCTGAAAACCTGAGTACACTCCCGGCTGTGCGCCTGAAAAATCTCGCACGTTATGCTGGTATGACTTCGGTGTTCAATATTGCCAGGATGTCACCGCAGAAAAGGATGGCGGTTCTGGTTGCCTTTGTCCTTGCATGGGAAACGCTGGCGCTGGATGATGCATTGGACGTTCTGGACGCCATGCTGGCCGTTATCATCCGTGACGCCAGAAAGATTGGGCAGAAAAAACGGCTCCGCTCGCTGAAGGATCTGGATAAATCTGCATTGGCGCTCGCCAGCGCATGTTCGTACCTGCTGAAAGAAGAAACACCGGACGAATCGATTCGTGCTGAGGTGTTCAGCTACATCCCAAGGCAAAAGCTGGCTGAAATCATCACGCTTGTCCGTGAAATTGCCCGGCCCTCAGACGATAATTTTCATGAAGAAATGGTGGAGCAGTACGGGCGCGTTCGTCGTTTCCTGCCCCATCTGCTGAATACCGTTAAATTTTCATCCGCACCTGCCGGGGTTACCACTCTGAATGCCTGTGACTACCTCAGCCGGGAGTTCAGCTCACGGCGGCAGTTTTTTGACGACGCACCAACGGAAATTATCAGTCGGTCATGGAAACGGCTGGTGATTAACAAGGAAAAACATATCACCCGCAGGGGATACACGCTCTGCTTTCTCAGTAAACTGCAGGATAGTCTGAGGCGGAGGGATGTCTACGTTACCGGCAGTAACCGGTGGGGAGATCCTCGTGCAAGATTACTACAGGGTGCTGACTGGCAGGCAAACCGGATTAAGGTTTATCGTTCTTTGGGGCACCCGACAGACCCGCAGGAAGCAATAAAATCTCTGGGTCATCAGCTTGATAGTCGTTACAGACAGGTTGCTGCACGTCTTTGCGAAAATGAGGCTGTCGAACTCGATGTTTCTGGCCCGAAGCCCCGGTTGACAATTTCTCCCCTCGCCAGTCTTGATGAGCCGGACAGTCTGAAACGACTGAGCAAAATGATCAGTGATCTACTCCCTCCGGTGGATTTAACGGAGTTGCTGCTCGAAATTAACGCCCATACCGGATTTGCTGATGAGTTTTTCCATGCTAGTGAAGCCAGTGCCAGAGTTGATGATCTGCCCGTCAGCATCAGCGCCGTGCTGATGGCTGAAGCCTGCAATATCGGTCTGGAACCACTGATCAGATCAAATGTTCCTGCACTGACCCGACACCGGCTGAACTGGACAAAAGCGAACTATCTGCGGGCTGAAACTATCACCAGCGCTAATGCCAGACTGGTTGATTTTCAGGCAACGCTGCCACTGGCACAGATATGGGGTGGAGGAGAAGTGGCATCTGCAGATGGAATGCGCTTTGTTACGCCAGTCAGAACAATCAATGCCGGACCGAACCGCAAATACTTTGGTAATAACAGAGGGATCACCTGGTACAACTTTGTGTCCGATCAGTATTCCGGCTTTCATGGCATCGTTATACCGGGGACGCTGAGGGACTCTATCTTTGTGCTGGAAGGTCTTCTGGAACAGGAGACCGGGCTGAATCCAACCGAAATTATGACCGATACAGCAGGTGCCAGCGAACTTGTCTTTGGCCTTTTCTGGCTGCTGGGATACCAGTTTTCTCCACGCCTGGCTGATGCCGGTGCTTCGGTTTTCTGGCGAATGGACCATGATGCCGACTATGGCGTGCTGAATGATATTGCCAGAGGGCAATCAGATCCCCGAAAAATAGTCCTTCAGTGGGACGAAATGATCCGGACCGCTGGCTCCCTGAAGCTGGGCAAAGTACAGGTTTCAGTGCTGGTCCGTTCATTGCTGAAAAGTGAACGTCCTTCCGGACTGACTCAGGCAATCATTGAAGTGGGGCGCATCAACAAAACGCTGTATCTGCTTAATTATATTGATGATGAAGATTACCGCCGGCGCATTCTGACCCAGCTTAATCGGGGAGAAAGTCGCCATGCCGTTGCCAGAGCCATCTGTCACGGTCAAAAAGGTGAGATAAGAAAACGATATACCGACGGTCAGGAAGATCAACTGGGCACACTGGGGCTGGTCACTAACGCCGTCGTGTTATGGAACACTATTTATATGCAGGCAGCCCTGGATCATCTCCGGGCGCAGGGTGAAACACTGAATGATGAAGATATCGCACGCCTCTCCCCGCTTTGCCACGGACATATCAATATGCTCGGCCATTATTCCTTCACGCTGGCAGAACTGGTGACCAAAGGACATCTGAGACCATTAAAAGAGGCGTCAGAGGCAGAAAACGTTGCTTAACGTGAGTTTTCGTTCCACTGAGCGTCAGACCCCATGTTGTAGCCGGGAGAGGACTGCCGAATGTATTTCGCCGCGCGTTGCTCGACAGGCTGCCGGCAGAGTTCTGCCTTATCAGAAGAGGGACAGAAAGATGAGGAAGACGACAGGAAAACGCATCGGGAAAGAAAGGAACATCAGGGAATAAAATACATGGCAAAGATATTAATGATGGCGGGCAGTACCGTTGTTGTGCTGAGTTTGCTGGGATTTCTGGTGCTGCTTCTGAAAGGACGCGCAGTAACGAAGACTTCCCCGGTTCTGAGGTCACTGAAAGCCCTGGGTATTCGCCCCTCAGAGGCTGAGCAACGGTTGTGTCGCCAGCGGGTCTGGGTGGGTAATGACACACTGATGACGCCACGGGAACAACATTTTTTCCGGGCATTGCTGAGGCATACCAGCCGAACACGCTGGCTGTTGTGTCCTCAGGTCCGGGTGGCAGATATTGCCACACTCTCTCCCCATATCCGGCCACGATCCCGGACCTGGTGGCAACTCTTCCGGATGGCATCACAGTGGCACTGCGATGTGGTCATCGTTGACATCCATACCTTCGCTATCATCGGCGCAGTTGAACTGGATGATGCCTCACACCAGAAAAAACACCGTATCCGGCGCGATATTCTGCTGGAAGAGGTTCTGAGGCAGGCCGGCATTCCACTACTACGCGATCGGGATTCGGAGAGTCTGGTAAGAAAGGTCGTAGAGTTTCTGAAATACCGGGAAGCCGGTGCTGAAGAAAAATCCATAACCGTTATGAAATCAACGACAAAGCATAGCGAACACAAGGAGAAAGAAAAATGATTATCGCCGCTGAAGTGAAACGTGATGAACAGGGGTACTGGACACATCCTGCGCTGGTACGAAGTGGCTGTGAAACTTCCGCAGAATTAAGTTACTGGCTCAGAACCCATAAACTCCAGTGCTTTGTGATGACAATGCGCGATGAAGCGCCTGAAGCTTTCGCTGCCGGATTTACGGATGAAGCCCCGGATGCCCGTGGCTGGATACCGGAGCCACCGGATGATGATGGCTGGTTTCTGGGATCTGTCCACGATACCGGCGACGGACCCGTCTGCTACTGGTTTCGTCATACCACAAAATCCTGACGCCTCCGCATCGCGTCGTTGTCCAACCCCGGGAACGGGGAAAAGCCAGTTTCCCCGCTCCCGGCGTTTCTTAAACACCCGTTAAGGAAATACTGTGAAAAAAATGAACCGTACGCTCCGCAGATGTTGTCTGTCCGGGCTTATCAGCCTGTCTTTGTTTGCACCAGTTCCGGCCGTGTATGCCGCCAGCATCGAGACGGGGTATTCGCCGGAAGGAACGGCTCTGCAGCTGGTCCTGAAGACTATTAATTCTGCACAGCAGGAAATCCGGCTGATGGGCTATTCCTTCACCTCACCCGAAGTCGCCGGCGCGCTTGTCAGGGCAAAACAGCGTGGTCTCGATGTGAAAGTGGTTCTGGACTGGAAAGCCAATACAGGCAGGCAAAACAAGGCGAGTCTGGCGGCCATGAATCTTCTGGTCAATGCCGGTATCCCGGTTCGCACAGTGTCGCAGTACAAAATCATGCACGATAAAGTCATTATTGCTGACGGCCGTAATGTTGAAGTGGGGTCTTTTAACTACACTCGAGCCGCTGATCGGGTCAATTCAGAGAACGTGCTTGTCGTGTGGGATGTTCCAGTCGTTGCTCAACACTATCTGCGGCACTGGCAGTCCCGCTGGAATGGCGGTACTGACTGGTATTCATCGTACTAACGATCACATTGAACACATTTTTTCTGCGCCAACAGGAAAATGTATTTTACATTAAATTAATGTGTGCTCTCGCTGCCTATAAAGACATGTAGTATCTTTGTCCAGGTATTTGGTTTAATGCTTGAGGAGGCAGAGATGTCACAGGTCGTTAACGGAGTTACTTCCTCATCGAAACGTCCCTACCGAAAAGGGAACCCACTTAGCGCTGCTGATAAACAGCGATCTTCAGTGGCAAAGAAAAGGGCCACCCATAAAGAAGTTAAAGTGTTTCTGGAACCACAGCTCAAAGAAATATTGATGAAAATGTGTCATGACGATGGGTTAACACAGGCTGAAGTACTGTCCCGGTTGATCCACCGCGAAGCATTAGCCAGAAACATAGCTTAATGGGCTTACTTTCTTGAACCTTTACCCGATGAGTGTTAAATTGCTGCGAGAGTAGAGTTTTTGGTGTGCCACGCCGTAAGGTGGCAGGGAACTGGTTCTGATGAGGTATCTACCCGGGACCAGAAAAGCAAAAACCCCGATAATCTTCTTCAATCTTGGCGGAACGAAAAGATTAACGGGGCCTTCATAAACTGCATAGAACGTGTTGCTCTATGCAGGGAGTATATGTACATGCTCAGAAAACTTCAAGATCAGTTTCTGTGTCATTCGCTCCTTCCGTGCAACATAAGCGCAGGAAGCGGTGACTGATATCCTTCAAAACCACTATTCACAGGTTAAAAACCCGAACCCGGTTTTCACGCCGCGAGAAGGGAAAAAGACCCTGCCGTTCTGCCGTAAGCTGATGGCGAAAGCCGAAGGCTTCACGTCCCGTTTTGATTTTTCCATTCATGTGGCGTTTTTGCGTTCGCTGGGTAAGCGGCACAGGATGCCACCACTGTTGCGCCGGCGTGCAATTGACGCGCTACTGCAGGCAATGTGTTTTCACTATGATCCGCTGGCCAATCGCGTGCAGCGCTCGATTACCAATATGGCCATCGAGTGTGGACTGGCCACCGAGTCAAGGAGCGGCAACCTGTCAGTCAGCCGTGCCACGCGGGCGCTGAAGTTTCTGGCGGAGCTGGGGCTCATCACCTATCAGACGGAATATGACCCGCAGATCGGCTGTAACATCCCGACCGATATCACCTTCACCCCGGCTCTGTTTTCCGCGCTTGACGTTTCTGAGGTGGCTGTGGTGGCCGCGCGCCGCAGCCGTGTGGAGTGGGAAAACCTGCAGCGCAAAAAGCAGAAACTGAAACCGCTGGAGATGGACGAGCTGATCGCAAAAGCGTGGCGGTTCGTGCGTGAGCGTTTTCGCAGCTATCAGGCTGAGCGTAAATCTCACGGCCGGAAGCGGGATACTGCACGGCGGGATGCATCACGGCAGCGTCATGACATCGAGACGCGCGTGCGTCAGCAACTGACCCGCGAATACGCCACCGGCCGCTTCAGGGGCGATAAAGAAGCGCTGAAGCGTGAGGTTGAGCGCCGTGTGCAGGAGCGCATGCTGCTGTCGCGCGGGAACAACTACACGCGACTGGCCACTGTGCCCATATAACATTACCTTCCTTAAAAAATCCGGCCGGCGCCGGAGGCTTTCGCACGCCTGTTGCCCGGCTACTACGTATTATCTTATCTTCAGGCCTGCATTCCTCACCATAATTCCGGTCTTCCTGGCGTCAACGTGGCCTTAAATGTTATCGCCGGCGTCACTTCTGACGGCCGATTTCTGTTATCCACATATAACTGCAAGGGAGTATTTCATTAGGCTACAACCGTGATACGCACAAAGCACATGCCGTCGGGCTTTCAGGGCGCGTGGTTCCTTTTAAACACCAGCTCTGTACCTCTTTTAAAGATCCTTTAATAAATCCTGTAAACACATAACCTGTTCATCGCCTGCCCTGTGGACAGGCTGCAGAGAATGCCCGCCCTTGCAGCGACCTGACGGTCGCGCCGGTTCGGCAACACCAGAGAGAGCTCCCATCGCTTCGCGACGGGCCCCGACCGGAGAACCAAATTAGTTACAGCATTCATAACGTTATTCATCATAAAAACCAGCGCCGGTTTGCCGGCCAGGAGCCCCTCCCCACCACTGAAAAGCGCCGCCGCCCCCGGCCGAAGGCCGGGGAAAGACATCGCTTTTAATGATGGGTGTTGTAACTATTCTTCTTCATCGCTGTGGATAGAGCTGCGGGCAATTCTTTGGTACACGCTCGTAAGCGGCCCTCCGGCCCGCTAACGCGGAGATACGCCCCGGCTGCAGCTGTCGCCTTGTCGGGTCCACTCCGACCGCGTACAGAGGCATCTGAGACATTTTTAGCGGGTATAGCTTTGCAACTACCGTGTTAAGTTCCCTGGTGTCGCTGAAATAACTGAAGAACATCCCCCTAAGCGTCAGCAGCAAGCTGCCGCCGCTAAGGCCCCGGAAATCACGCCCTTTACGTCGTAAACGCCGTAAAGCCCGCTCACCGGGGTTAAAAGGGATTACTTTGACTTCTTCATTGCTGTTAGCGGGTTAAGGCTAATCAGGGCAGGGGGTAGGGTGGCAGAATTTATAGCCCGGCAACCGGCTACGCCGGGCTTTCGGCGCCATTTGACTCCACAGACACATGTAACCTCATCTGGCGCCTCCATGCCGCTGACGCGGCATCAGGAAGTGTAGACTTTAACGTCTGCTTTGTGCCAGGAGCGGAAGTTGTTAATTACAGTTTGCGTGGATCACGGGTCAGGGTCACTCTACTTAATACTACTCGTCCCCACCTTCGGTGATCAGACCTGACTTTTTCAGCTCAACCGCCAGCTCCTGTAAGCTCGGGCGAATTGCTTTTTCCAGACGGGTCATACCATCAATCATCCAGCTAATGATGTCAGGCCAAAGTTCTTTGTTTCCGCCGTCAAATGCTTTTGCACAAACAACCTGGCAGCTTTTTCTCTCAGGCAGTAGTCGCCAATTGAGCATCCCACCAAACTGCGACTCAATATGCGTTTTGCGCTCTGACAGACGCTCAAACAGCCATGTATTTTCTACCGCATCTGAACGTGAAATATTGAGCTGAATGCGAGCATCTTTTTGCGAGAAGATCACTTCAAAAGGCACGCCACTAACCCCCGAACCCGCTGCCAGCCAATGGTCTGTCGTAGGTGCTCGGTTGTTAAATAATGAACATGTGCTGGTACGGAATTTTTCCAGTGCTAACGACCAGAACTCACGGCGTAAATAATGTCGTTGTTGCAGTTCGCTACTGCTTGAGGTGGACTGCTCTTCTGCCTCTTTCTGCGCCATTCCAATCATGTAGGATTCCGCTTCAGGAGTCGGAATGACCTGCCGTATATCGACAAAAACATCCTCGGCAAAGAGGTACGGCGTCGCTTTGAAGCATTGCACTCGGATGCCAAACTGCATTAGCCATAGTGCAGTATTGGTAACTTCTTTGCGGAAATTCGCCGCTACCATGATAACGCGCTGTGTCCCTTTTCGATTGAGCACACCTTCTTTCAAACTTTCCCAGCCCATAAATTCTGCAATAACTTCTGCCGCAGGGCGGATTTCCGAGGGTTCATGTTGTGTAAGATAAAGCTGAAAAATTTCAACAACGCTTTCCTGACGAAGGTTGGCGCAGTAACCCGCATACTTCAGCGCCTGCCAGACCACGTCACGCCCTGAATCATCAAGTTTATTCTCGATAATGACCAAGTTGCCTTTTTGTCGATAGCCAGCAGATCGAGACGTTCGTTAGTCTCATCAAAACCAGCAAACTCTTTCTGAATAATTAAAAGTTCGTCCTCTTTATCATCTTTCTTAGTCAACGCTTGAGGATTGTTTGCCAGCCACTCTTGCAAATGATCGCGTTCGCGAAAACCAAGACTGCTAAAAGAGACTTCCATGAGCGACTTGAGGCTATTGTTTTGCCGATCAATCTTATACATTTTCTATCTCACATCCTGATTGTTTTGCTTCTGGCAGAATTATCTTATTTGGGGTTGAGGGTAATGGAACGGAAACGTACGCTAAGAAGATAATTGTTTGTTTATATTGAAATTTTAAATTTCTCAATTCCCCATTTATCATATCCTCCGGTAGCGTGAGCTGACAAGCTCCCTGTTGACTCACACCTAATGCTGCTAGCAATGTCCGTAGATCGCTCATAGCGGACTGCGCTCACTTACTGCTGTGAGCGTTACCTTGAGTTTAATGCCAGCCTGGTACAGTCAGGTTGACAGTACTTGTTTCAGGCTTTCGTCATTAAAAACGGTTCCGGTCTTCAGGACGCCATAACACCAGTGCACCAGTTTCCGCATCAGCGCGCCAATGGCCACCATTTTAGGTTTACCCCGCAGGCACATCTCATCGTAAATATGGCTTTGTTGAATAAATCAGATTTCGGGTAAGTCTCCCCCGTAGCGGGTTGTGTTTTCAGGCAATACGCACGCTTTCAGGCATACCTGCTTTCGTCATTTTGTTCAGCGCTCGTACCAGGGCCATAGCCTCCGCAACCTGACCATCGTAGTCACGCAGCGTCAGTGAACCCCCGAACAGCTTGTTTTACCCGGTACATCGCCGTTTCCCGCTATCGAGCGACGGTTGTTGAGGGCTTTATTGTAGGTGGGCCAGTTGGTGATTTTGAACTTTTGCTTTGCCACGGAACGGTCTGCGTTGTCGGGAAGATACGTGATCTGATCCTTCAACTCAGCAAAAGTTCGATTTATTCAACAAAGCCTCCGTTTGAGCGTGGTGATGAGGCGTGAGGGTTTCTGATTGTCACGGCCGCGGCTGATAAAGGTCTCATTGATATCCATGACCGGCGCCCACTTGTCCAGGTACCGGACGCCGCCCGGGAGTGGATGAAACAGGACGTTTCGGGTAAGGAGGCTGAAGACATTGCTGCTGATGGAGCTGTGTCAGCTGATCATTTCGTATGGCATCCTGTAACGCGAGCTGTTGGTAATGTGAAGAATCAGGGACCAGAGCTCATCGAGCCTGTTGGCTGATGAGATGTGGGAGGCTGCTCCGTGTTATAAAGCTAATGTACGCATACATTAGCCTTAAAATTAGCCGTGCATCATAACTAATTATTCATTAATTGAGGAATTTTGACCGATACAGTTTGTCATTCTAAATAAGAACACATATAATGAAATTCGACAGCATTTAATTAAGGAGTGATTTTATGAATGGGTATATCGTCACAATCATTATCGCATTCATTTTCGGTCCCATTCTGGCGTTACCGGTAATGTTCTTCGGTTTGTTTAATATAATGGATTTTGCGCTGTATTCATTCCCCATATTTTTCTTTTTATTATGGGGTACAGGCAAGATAAGAGGGTTAAGGATGCTTTTAAGGGATTAATACCGGGCCTAATTGTATCTCTGATTCTGACGACTTTTGTTCTGTTTGTTAAAGATCAGAGCGACTGTACGAATAAATATGACTCAGGCAGTCTGTCTGCTGCTGTGTGTGAGAGACTTGAGGGACCAGGATTTAGATAACGGAAGCCTTAACGGTGGCGCAGCTCGTCACGGAACGCTTCAATCTTACTGTACGAAAACGAATAATATGGTTAATTTCTAGATACTAGCGCTTCAGTACTGATACCTGAAGCCGCCCGGGTCTGGATGCGACAGGATGAACGTGCTACAAAAAGCAGATGAGATCACCAGAGACGGGTTTCAAGAATTTGGTGACCTTAAGATTAAAAAAATATAACATAATTCTGATTGGATAATTTTGATGATAAAATTCTATCAATATAGATCAGCAGAAATAACAAAGATAATTTTAAAAGATAGCACTTTGAAATTCACAAACCCTATGGATTTCAATGATCCATTTGATTTTCACCCCACAGTTCCTGATGTAGGCTTTAACAAGTTCATTAAAAGAGTTAATGGGCAATATTCAAATAAAAGAAAAAAATATCGTCTTGGGCATAAAGAACTAATAACCCACAGAACAAAACTACGTTCCGAGGATTTTAGACGGGTATATACTGAAAACTTTTCAATTGCATGTTTTAGTAAGTCTCCATTTATATTACCAATGTGGGCACACTACGCAGATGATCATCAAGGCTGCGTGATTGAGTTTAAGTTTGAAGAAACCGAAGGGTTTATTGAGGAGTTTATAAACTTAAAGCCAGAAGAAGATACTACTACACTAATACCATTAGATGTAATTTATTCAAACAATAGACCATCTCTTTTTGATAATGAT